>CAZUSN010000021.1:0-1384 GCA_964623035.1 uncultured Dehalococcoidaceae bacterium
AGGGCTCTTCACAATGATTGATAACCGGCAAGCCGAGGGCACGGCTACCGTCCAGTGCCTGACGCATGAGGCGGGTGCTTTTCACCGGGCTACCGTCATCGCTGTAACCGACAACGCCGGCAGAGGCAAGCTCACTCATATCGACCAGCTCCTCACCTTTTCTCCCTTTGGAAATACAGCCGATGGGGAACACCCGGACAGCGCCTTTTTCCGCTGCCTCTCTCTTGATGTAGTCAATCGTTGTTTGATTATCCAGGGGTGGATTGGTATTGGGCATACAGCAGACGGTGGTAAAGCCACCTCTGGCGGCAGCTTGAGTGCCGCTCTCGATGGTCTCCTTCTCTTCAAAACCGGGCTGGCGCAGGTGGCAGTGAAAATCAATCAATCCGGGGCAGACGATTAGCCCTTCGGCGTGAAGAACATCATAATCTTCCTGAGAAGGGGTCTCCCCTCGTCGCCAGATTTTGCCTTCACTGATGAGCAGACTGCCAACTTCGTCAATTCCTTGGCTGGGGTCAATGATTCGACCATCCCGGACAAGCAAAGGCTTCATTTATTATTCCCCGACTTTTTCTTTATCTGGCGGGGTGCTTGAACAAAATGGCTGGGCTTGAAGCCGTGAGCCTGAGCAACCTCGGCTGAGTCAAAGGCAATCAGGTTCTGTGCTTTGATTTTCTTTGCCCAGTGGCTTGATGCACTGTGGTACTTCCTGTTTTCGATTCTGCCTTCATGCCAGTCGGAACTGGCGATGTATTTGGGCTCGAACCCATGTTCACAGTAGACACATCTTAGTGTCAAAGGCTCACGAGCTACTATCTTAAATTCAGGCTTCAGATACTTGCTTTCGGTTTCCTGGATTGAGACGCATCGCGGGTTGGGACACCTGATGCCAAACTCTCGACGGTATAGCGGATAGTCTATTTTCCGGATAAGGGAGTCATCTTTTTCCGGCACGGCAACTTCCTTGATTCCTAGCAGGAGGGCAATCAGAGCCATTCTGACTGGCACCCCCCGTGCCGCCTGTTTGAAGTACATGCTCCGCGGGTCAGCATCCAGTTCGTGGGCTAACTCATCAACACGGGGAAGCGGATGCATCACCAGCGTTCTCTTGAACTCCTTCCCCTTGAGCAGTTTCTTGTCTACCACCGGGTGTCTTCTCGTTAATTCCTGTCCTTTTTCGCTCGCGGTAAATCTCTCCTTCTGAGGTCGGGTAACATAAAGGGCATCAACCCCTGTCTTCAGCTCGACTCTGATATTGATGTCAGGCATCATGGCCAGTTGGTGCGGGCGGCTTGGGGTAATGTAGATGGCATCCAGAGGAAGAAGTCCTGCTTTAACTGCCGGGTCAAGAGAATCATATCTTTCTATTTCGCCACCGTATTCC
>CAZUSN010000021.1:1394-16077 GCA_964623035.1 uncultured Dehalococcoidaceae bacterium
CGTATTCCATGGTTAATTTTTCCAGCACATGTTCCGGTACTTCCAGTCCTGGACTGGGGCAGAAAATAATATTGGCTCCGAATTTGGCTAAAGCGAAGACGAGGGAATGAATTGTCCTCCCGTACTTCAAGTCACCCCAGAGCGCAATTTTTAGCCCTTTGATGGTTTGCTTCTCTTTCTTGAGGGTGTAAAGGTCACACAAGGTCTGGGTTGGATGTTGGTGGCCTCCATCACCGGCATTTATCACCGGGACACCAGCGTAATCGGCGACCACCTTAGCCGCGCCTTCCCACGGGTGTCGGATGACGATGATATCAACGTAGCTCCCGACCACCTTAGCCATATCAGCAATGCTTTCCCCTTTCGCCAGTGAAGTTGCCCCGACATCAGCCGCGGTGATGACGCTGCCTCCCAGGCGGTGCATGGCGGTCTCGAAAGAGAGGCGTGTCCGAGTGCTCGGCTCAAAGAACAGGCTCGCCATTACTTTCTCCCGGCAGAGACCAAGCTGCTTATCCATTGCCTCGGACATCTCATCAGCCAGAGTAAAGAGCGCTTCTATCTCCCCATTGGATAAATCATCGATGGTGACCAGACTTCTATTTGCCAGTGCCATAGTAACTCCTTTTGCTTGTTTTTGCCTTGTTAAGTTCGCTTAACTTTGGCTTATCGCTATCAAGAGTGATAATAGCCACCTCGTCCACGCCGTCGGTTTCCACCAGATGAACTTGAATCTCCTCATGTCTTGAGGTTGGAATGTTCTTACCAACGTAGTCGGGACGGATGGGCATCTCACGGTGACCGCGGTCAACGAGAACCGCCAGTTGCATTAAGCGAGGTCTTCCCAGGTCAATCAAGGCATCCAGCGCCGCCCGGGTACTGCGTCCGGTATAGAGGACATCATCAACGAGCACGATAGATTTGCCATCAATGCTGGTCGGGATATCAGTATGCGGGATGACAGGCTGCTGGTTCAAGGAAGGGCGGTCATCACGGTAGAGACTGAAATCTAAAGCGCCGACCGGGACTTTTGTTTTCTCAAAAGCTTCAATATTGGCTGCCAGCCGTTTAGCCAGGGGCACACCCCGAGTGCGCATCCCTACCAGTATCAGGTGGTCCATAGACCTGTTCTGTTCGATGATTTCATGGGCGAGGCGCACCAGCGTCCGCCTGATATCATCTGCGGTCATGACAATTTTTCTTGGCACAAAATAACCTCTTGCCGGGGCTGACAAGAGGTTGCGTTTTTGGCTTTATTCAGTTCTTTTGCCCTTGCCAGCCTCACCGGACTAGCTTAAAGGTACAAACTAATCTTATTAATTTAATTATAACATAATTAAAAGAATTGTGGCAATAGTTTTTGGTAGTGGGTCAAGCCGAGCAAAAGAGGGACTATTGATTGTCTATGCCACTTTGCTTTAGGCGAAAGTTTTGATACCCCTATCAAATAAAACTCTCTCTATCTCAGCCCTATGTGGCAAATCATCAGTATTAACACCGTCACTCACAGATAAAAATTCAATACCTCGTAGTTCGCTATCCTCAGAGAAATCAACAATTCTTTCTGTATCTAATTCTTTAGAATATGCCACCTTTTTTAAGGAGAAATAGAGGTAGACGGCGTCTGCCTTCCTATCATATGTCATCTTTATTATCATATCTTTATTCTCCATACCGATGCCACAATCCACTCATCATTCTCTATCATCGCCGAAACCGAGATTTTATAGCCTAATCTATCAATATAATCGTAAATCCTCTTTCTCCCTTCACCTGGCCGAGATACGCCATAATTCTCCAAACACTCAATAACCTGCTCTTCACTGATACCCCGTTCCCTCATTCGTTGCCTTGCATGGTTTGTATATATTAGCTTTTTCTTTTTACCAAATGCAAACATACAAATTGTATGCACAAAGTAATGTCATTTGTCAAACACCTTGTCAAATTTTCTTGCCTACACGTTATTAAATTGTTTGCTATAATTTTTTTTGCTAAACTTAAGCAATTTCTTCAACCATTGCCTATCATCAATTATCAATACGCTACCAAACACAACCGATAGAACTTTAGTTTCCCCTACTTTACTCCAAAGCTAAATTGTGCTATAATTATATTTAATTAAATGCAGAGATTAACTTTGGGTAAGGGGCAGGCTCTTATTATAAATCTTTTAAATGAGAGCTTGCATTTTCCTTTTCTATATCCTGCGCATTAGCCTCAAGGAGTTATCAATTAGCCATGCCAGAAGAACAGCCACAACCTGCGCCAATACAGAATAATCAGAATAGCCATTACACTGTTGAGGATATCCAGGTTCTGGGGGGACGGGAGGCAGTGCGCCGCCGGCCGGGGATGTATGTTGGTGGCACTGACCAGCGCGGGCTGCACCACCTGGTCTATGAAATTGTCTACAATAGCATCGACGAAGCTATGGTTGGCTTCTGCAATAAGATTCTGGTTCTCCTGAAAGAGGATGGAGGCGTCACCGTTGATGACAATGGTCGGGGCATTCCCGTAGAAATTCATCCGGCTACCGGTGTTTCTGCTCTGGAGACCGTAATGACCCAGTTACACGCCGGGGCAAAATTTGGTGGTCATACTTATCAAGTATCAGGTGGCTTGCATGGTGTGGGGGCTTCAGCGGTAAATGCACTTTCTTCTTATTTCTGCTGTAAGGTCAGGCGGGATGGCAAGATATACCAGCAAGAGTACCGAAAGGGCATACCCCAAGGGGAAGTTACCGCGGTTGGTGAGGCTGATGGTACCGGCACCACCGTTACTTTCTATGCTGATGAGGAGATCTTCGGCAAAGCCAAATATGATTTCGATGTCTTGATTGACCGTGTCCGCGAGATGGCTTATCTCAATAAGGGGCTGGAAATAACTATTAAGGATGAAGGGAAAGATGATGAGCGCACCTTTTACTTCGAGGGTGGCATTACCAGTTTTGTTCGCCACCTTAATCGAGGTCGCATGGTTCGCCACTCCCGACCTATCTATATTGCTAAAGAGGCAAATGGCACCATTGTTGAGGTAGCCCTTCAGTATAATGATGGCTTCACCGAATCTGCCTTCAGCTTTGCTAATTGTGTTAATACCGTGGATGGTGGCACTCACCTCACCGGTTTCCGCTCGGCGTTAACCCGGGTGCTCAATGACTATGCCCATAAAAGTAAATTCCTCAAAGATGATGACCCCAGTCTAACCGGTGAAGACGTGAGGGAAGGGCTCACCGCGGTTATCAGTGTCAAGCTCCGTGAACCTCAATTTGAAGGGCAGACTAAAGCCAAGTTAGGTAACATTGAAGTCAAAAGCCAGGTGGAGGGTGTGGTTGGAGAGGGCTTATCCCTTTACCTTGAGGAACATCCGGATGAAGCCAGGAAAATTATCGAAAAGTGCGTTATGGTGGCTAGGGCTAGAGAAGCTGCTCGCAAGGCTCGCGATTTAATTATCCGCAAGAGCAGTCTGGAGGCGGGGACACTACCTGGAAAGCTGGCTGACTGCTCGGAAAAAGACCCATCTCATTGTGAACTATATCTGGTGGAAGGAGACTCCGCTGGTGGTTCCGCCAAGCAGGGGCGGAACCGGCGCTTCCAGGCGATACTGCCACTGCGAGGCAAGATTCTCAATGTTGAGAAAGCTCCTCCGGACAAAATGTTAGCCAACGAAGAAATCCGCATCATCATCACTGCCCTTGGCGCGGGAATCGACGATGATTTTGATGCCTCAAGGCTGCGTTATCATCGGGTTATTCTGATGACTGATGCCGATGTTGACGGCTCCCACATTCGCACTCTACTGCTTACCTTCTTCTTCCGGCATATGCCAGGGCTGATTAACCAGGGATATCTCTTTGTTGCTCAACCGCCCCTTTATCGGATTAAGACAGCGAACAAGCAGTACTGGGTCTATGCGGAACAGGAAAAGGAAGAGGTGCTGCATCAGCTAAAGGGAGCCAAGAAGGTGGAAGTTCAGCGCTATAAGGGTCTGGGCGAGATGACCCCAGAGCAATTGTGGGAAACCACTATGAATCCAGAGACCCGCACTTTGCTCGGGGTAACCATTGAGGATGCCGCCAAGTCGGACCACATCTTCCACGTCTTGATGGGTGACGAAGTGCCTCCCCGCAAAGCCTTTATCCAGGCACATGCCAAAAGCGTCAGGAACCTGGATATTTAATGCCGGGTTAACCGTCTATTTCCCCTGAATTATGGAGAAGAATTCCGCCCTGCTGGCGGCTTTGCGGCTGAAAATCCCCCTGATGGCAGAGGTGATGACATTGCTTCCCGGTTTCTTGATGCCCCGCATGATCATGCACAGGTGCTCTGCCTGAATGACCACCGCCACCCCCTCCGGTTTAACCGCATCCATGATGGCATCTGCAATCTCGGTGGTCATTCTTTCCTGAAGCTGGGGACGCTTGGAAATGATTTCCACCACCCGAGCTAGCTTGCTGATGCCGACAATACGGCCTTCTTCGTTTGGGATGTAGCCGACATGAGCGACGCCGTAAAAGGGCAGGAGATGATGTTCGCACATGGAATAAAAGGGGATATCCCTTAAAACCACCATTTCCCGATGGCCCAGCTCAAAGCCCACTTTTAGCTCCTCCCGCGGGTCCTGCCCAACTCCGCCAAAAAGCTCGGCATACATCTCAGCGACACGTTCCGGGGTGCCGACTAGCCCCTCCCGGTTGGGGTTTTCACCAATCGCCTCAATAATAGAAGCTACGGCGGTTTCAATCTTAGCCTCATCAAACATTCCCGTCCTCCTTCTTGGGGGATAGCTGTGTGAGAATTTGGTTAACTCCAGCCCAGAGCTCGCTCTACTGCGGCAAGGTCAGCCGGAAGCTGAAGAAAAGGCGGAGCGTCTTTCACGTCTTTCAAAGCTGTTTCCGTATCCTTTAGACCGGTGCCTGTGATGATGCCAACCACCTTCTTTTGTGAGAAGTCCATCTTCTTAGCGAGTTTGATGAGCCCGGCTAGAGAAGCTGCTGAAGCTGGCTCGCCAAAGACGCCGGCTTTAGTTGCCATGAGCTTTTGGGCGGAGAGAATTTCCGCATCGCTGACCATGTCAATAACGCCCCCAGATTCATCGCGGGCGGCAACCGCCTTTTGCCAGCTGGCTGGATTCCCAATTCTAATTGCTGAGGCAACGGTTTCTGGTTTCTCGATAGGATGGCCACGAACAATGGGTGCCGCCCCCTCCGCTTGAAAGCCCATCATTTTTGGTCTCTTTCTCGCCCTGCCAAGTTTATGGTATTCCACAAAGCCCTTCCAGTAGGCGGTGATATTGCCAGCATTGCCCACCGGGATGAAGAGATAGTCAGGTGCCTCACCCAGAACATCAATAATCTCAAAGGCAGCGGTTTTCTGCCCCTCGAGGCGGTGAGGGTTCAGAGAATTTACCAGGGTCACCGGATGTTTTTCGGTTAGAGCTCGCACTATAGTGAGCGCCTGGTCAAAATTTCCCTTAATAGCGAGTATCTTGGCGCCAAAGACGATGGCTTGCGCCAGTTTACCCAGCGCAATTTTTCCTTCAGGCACGACGATAATTGAGGTAAGCCCGCAATAGGCGGCATAGGCAGCGGCGGAGGCGCTGGTATTGCCCGTGGAAGCACACATTATTGCTTCGCTGCCTGCTTCCAATGCTTTGGCCACGGCGACTACCATACCCCTGTCCTTAAATGAGCCGGTAGGGTTGCACCCCTCCAGCTTAAGGTATAGCTCCCCGCAGCCGATTTCCTTGGCTAGCCCATCACACTTGACCAGAGGGGTATCCCCTTCCCCCAGCGAAAAGAGCGGGGTATCAGAAGTAATCGGCAAAAGGTCTTTGTATTGAAAAAGAACTCCTCTTTTCATCGCTTATAGCTTATCCATTATCAAATATTCTCGACGCGAATGAAATTGCTTACCTCCTTCACCACCTCAAGCTGGGCTAATTGGCTCAGTGCCTGCTGCATTGCCTTTTCCGGAGAGGGATGGGTCATGAGCACAATTTCGGCAGTCTGGGCTACGCTATCCGTCTCCTTCTGGATGGCTGAAGCAATGCTGATCCTAAGGTCGCCCAGAATCTTAGAGATTTGAGCTAGAACACCGGGACGGTCAGCGCAATTCATGCGGAGGTAGTACCGGGTTTTAATTTCTGCCATAGGTTTAATCCGTTTGCCTAATTCTGGTTTCCACTTGATTCTATTGCCCACGCCAAAGCTGATATCCTGTGCCGAGGCTACAATGTCAGCAGCCACGGCACTGCTGGTGGGATAGGGACCGGCGCCCTCACCATAGAAAAGCACCTTGCCAATCAGGTCGCCTTCCACCAGGATGGCATTATAAACACCTTCGACCTTAGCCAGCAATGAGTCTTCTGGAATGAACACCGGGTGCACCCGCGCTTCAATGGCGTTATCAACGCGCTTGGCTATTGCCAGGAGCTTGATGGCGAAGCCCAGCTCTCGAGCATAGCGGAAGTCGCGGCTGCCAATTCGGGAGATTCCCTCACGGTAAATGTCCTCAGGTTTAATTTGACTTTGGAAAGCTAAGGAGGCTAGAATCGCCAGTTTATAGTTAGCATCAATGCCCTCAATATCATTTTCGGGATTGGCTTCGGCATAGCCTAACTGCTGAGCGCTTTTCAGCGCGGTGGGGAAATCAATGCCCTCCTTTGCCATTCGGGTGAGAATGTAGTTGGTTGTCCCGTTGATAATGGCATAAACGCCGCTTAACTTATTGGCTACCAGGTCATACTTAAAGGGGGCGATCAGGGGAATCCCACCACCGACACTGGCTTCATAACGCAGTCCCACCTTATGCTGTTGCGCTAAAGCTTGGAGTTCTGCCCCATGTTTGGCAATCACCTCTTTATTGGAGGTGACCACGTATTTGCCATTTAAGATGGCTCGCCTGAGGTACTCTCGGGCCGGGCTTTCTCCTCCTATCGCCTCGACAACGATGTCTATCCCTGGTTCGTTGAAAAACTCGTCCTCATCTGTAGTGAAAAGCTCCGGTGGCATCTGGCGTGCCAGCTCTCTGTCCAGGTCGCAGGGCAATACCTTTATCTTACGCAGGACTAGCGGACAGCCAGCTTTTTCCGCCAGCATATTTGCCCTCTCCGTCAAAACTCTAGCCACCTGTCCACCGATTACCCCCAGACCCATTAGCCCAATGCCAATACTCTGCTTCTTCATTTCCTTATTACCTCTATTTTTAATTCTAGCTCTTTTGTGCTTGTTCTATCGCCCAGGCTTTCTTGGTGTCATTCAGATAACTATCATCCACCTTATTTTCTGGGTTATCCCACAGTACGGATAGCCACTGATTTAAAGCCTTAGCCTTGAGCCAATCTCTATCCTTATCCTCAATCTGTCTATCTTTATCTTCAGCAACCACCTTTATCAGCCAGTAGCCTCCTTCTGTGGTGATTGTCTCGTCACGGATGGGCTCGCTGATGACCTCCAGCCCGGTATCAGGGTCAAAAACAAATTCTTCAACCACCGGGCTAAACATGCCCGGAGTCAACGCATATTCTCCCTCGTTTTCCTCAACCCCTTCCAGCAGGGAGAACTCCTTAGCCAGAGCAGCAAAGTCCTCGCCTGCCTTTAGTCTGTCAATTATCTCCTGTGCCTCTACTTTATTGTCAACGAGCATTATTTGAACATGGGCTTCTTCTTCCTCTTCGTTTCGGTCCAAGATTTTGACCAGCCAGTAGCCGATTCCTTTTGTAATTTCATCATCGTATATTGGCTGGCTTAATACTCCTACCTCGGCACTGAAGATATTTTCCACTATCGAAGCATCCAACATATCGTTTAGGATTTCTCTGGAGTGCCAGCCCAGGTCACCATTATTGGCTTTAGTAAAAGGTTCCAGAGTTAGCTCTGCCGCCAGTTCGGGGAAGCTTTCGCCATTTTCCAGCCTGGCTCTGACTTCAGTTGCCTGTGGTCTGCTTTCCAGCAGCATGGCCATGACCTGTCTCTGTTCCGCGGACACCGGCACCTGCGGGTCAAAATATTCATCGAGCAGCTTATTTATGAGTAGCTGATTTCTAACTAAATCCCGATAAACCTCATCGTTAGGCAGCTCAGCATTTTTCAGCTCTTTCTTGACGGCGTCATCACTGACACTGATGCCCAGTTTCAAGACTTCCTGCCTGATAAGTTCATTCTGCTCAATATTTCTTACTACTTCATCAGCGAGGTAAGGCAGGGATGAAGCTGGCTGATTCTCTGCTCGGAGTTTAAGCATTTCAATATAATACTTCATGTTGAATTCAGCGTCATTTACTCTAATTGCCGTCTGATGCAGCGGCTGGTATTGACCGGTATACCACCCCACCACCACAATCGCTAAAACGGTAACGATGATGAAAATCCCCACCCCAAGGATAATACGCCGTCTCTTTTCCTGCTGCTGCCACCGGGAAAGCTGCTGTTTTGTAGGAATGCGCTGGGGTTTCCCTTCTCTCTTTCTGGACAAACTCGAACCCTTTCTGCGTTGAAATTGGCATAACGCCCTTATATTTATAACGCAAAAGCGCCATTTTTTCAAATATGTAGCTTTTCATTGACCGCATGCCAGGTGAGGGAATTGCTTACAGCTACCGCCTTATTTATAATGCCATTTGTCCACCTCTTGACAAAATATGTGACAATAGGTAATATTTGGAGTGGAACGTTGATGGTAAATTAACGGTTTAAAAAGAAGTTAGGCGGATTTTGGGGAAATCAGGCATATGTTAACGGCGGACTCAATGAGAGATGAGCACAAGACAAAAGCACAGCTCAGGAGAGAGCTGGCGGAATTGCGGAAAAAAGTTGCTGAGCTTGAAACATTAGAAACAGAGCGCAAGCGGGCTGAGGAAGAAAGCAGACGGTATTCAGAGAAACTGCAGGAGTTAATAGAGAACATTACCAGGGCTATTGCCTTAACCACCGAGATGCGTGACCCGTACACCTCGGGTCATCAACAAAGGGTGACCCAGCTAGCTTATGCTATCAGCAAGGAGATGGGACTTGACCAAGAGGTGGTGGCGGGAATCCGCGTGGCCGGGAGCCTTCATGACATCGGTAAGATGTATATACCGAGCGAAATCCTGACCAAACCCGGCAAGTTGACCGAGATTGAATTCGATATGATTAGGACCCACCCTGAAGCTGGCTACAGCATACTTAAGACAATAGAGTTTCCCTGGCCGGTGGCTCCAATCGTGCTTCAGCATCACGAAAGGATGGACGGCTCTGGTTACCCCGCAGGCTTATCAGCCGAAGACATTCTCCTTGAGGCGAAAATCCTGGGAGTAGCTGATGTGGTTGAAGCCATGGCCTCTCACCGCCCTTACCGGCCAGCTCTTGGCATAGATAAGGCATTAGAGGAAATCTCCCAGAGGAGGGGGATACTTTATGACCCTGAAGTGGTGGATGTCTGCTTGAAACTTTTTGCGGAGAAGAAGTTTAAGTTTAAGCAAGAGACTCCATGGCAATATAAAGAATTAGTGCGAGGCAAAGATACCATCGTTACTTCTAAATCGCGCGGTATCAAGCCTAATTAGTCCGTCCGGCGCTTTCAGGGCTACCTTTTTCTCCGCCTGAAACGCTTTTCTCACTAAGAACAAAAAGAACAAAGCTAAATAAGCGATTCTTTTCCAGCTAGGTCACCCTCAGATATTATTGAAATTTCACCGATTCTTAACGGATTTTTAACGGATATTTAACGCCCGTGGGTTAGAATGAGGGTGTCGAGATGGACAGATGGATAAAAAATATATCGAAGAGCAGCTTTGACATTTAGGGGGTTGGTTAAAGGCAGTTGTCGCACACTTGACATTTGACACGTGGCAAAATAATATTATTTATGTAAATCAATTATGATACAGTTTAAAGCTGGAGGTCAGTCCTGATGTTCAAATTACGTGGTCAGCGAGATGAGACAAAGGGACAGAAGAGAAAGCAGTTGTGGGGAAAGGATTTCAGAATCGTGAAAAACGGGCTGGATGAAGAGCAGGTAATTGACTTCGTCAATGAGTTGGTGGCTCAGCAAGGGACTCCATCTTCGGCTTCAGCTTCCTCAATTATTAAAAAGGCGATAAAAGGTGCGGAGCAGATTATTGACAGTGTCAAGATGAGGGCACGAGCTGAGGCAGAGGATGAAGCAGCCCGAATCATTGCTCAAGCCAAACAGGAGGCTGAGGAAATCAGGAGCGGTTTGAAAACAAAAGACAAAGAAGAGGTAGGAGAGGTTCTATTGAAAGCGGATAAGACAATTGCCGAAAAGGAAGAGGAGGCATTTGGAGAAGTAACGGAGGTGTTAGCTCAGCCTCTAGCCGAGGAGTTCTCCGAAACAGCCGCCGCTGCCACCCAGGAAGAAAAACCTGACCAGAAGGGAGTTATCGCTGGTCGAAGAGGACGGGGCAGGCAGTCTCTTTATTCTGGCTCTGTTGAAATAGTCATGGAAGTGCCGGTCAACCCCAATACGGTGACCAAATTATATAACTATGTGCATACTACTTCGGAGATAAAGTTAATCAGTACCAGCGGTTCTTGGAACAAAGGTACTACCATAACGCTTAATGTAGATAAACCAATTCCCCTGATAAGTGTACTATCGGAATTGTTGCCCGATTCAGAAGTAAAGCCGATACTGCCGGAGAAAGAAGCTTCTTCCAAAATCAGGAAGGGGGTAAGAATTATCAGTATATCCCAGAAAAGGAGTCAGTAATTCACTTCTTATCAAGTAATTTTGGAGTAGAAAAATAGCCTTATAACTGGTCATGTTGGGGGGAAGAAAAATGGAAGCACCAGGCAAAACATCACGCAAAGACTTAGGCCGGACACTACTTGAGGCCGGACTTATTAACGAAGAGCAGTTTCAGCGTGCCGTGGAACTGCAACAAAAGACCGGGAACAAGATGGAACAGATTTTGCTGCAACAGCGTTTTCTCACCCCGCAGCAACTTGCCTTTTTCCTTAGTCTGCAATTGGGGGTTCCCTTTATTGACCTTAGGAGACACGGAATTAAAGCTGAGGCGGTGAGGTTAATCCCTGAACCGATTGCGCGCAAATATGGCGTTATCCCTGTGGACGCGACCGATGGGGCAATAATGGTTGCCATGGAAGACCCCAAGGACATCGAGGCTATTGAAGAATTGACTGCGGTGACGATGAGGAGAATTGAACCGGTAATCAGCACCGCTCAGGATATTCAAGAGATGATTGACCTGAACTATCGGGTGGGGAGTGAGCTTGAAGAACAACTTAGTCAAATTCCTACTCGATTCCGTGGTGGCACAGGGCTCAGAGATGCCAGGGTCTCCGCAGAGGCAATTGCCCAAGCTCCAGTTGTCCGCGCCATTGACCTTCTCATCAAGCAGGCAGTGAGGGACCGAGCTTCTGACATTCACGTTGAGCCTCAGGAGGAAAGACTACGTATTCGCTATCGCATTGATGGCATTTTGAGTGAAGTGATGTCACTTCCCTTAAGCGTGCATGCGCCTTTACTTTCGCGCTTGAAAATCATGGCTGGGTTGAATATTGCTGAGCGCCGTCGCCCTCAGGACGGGCAAATCACCTTTGACATGGGGGATAGAGAGGTCGATATCCGCGTGGCTGTGGCCAATACTATCTATGGTGAAATGACCGTGCTGCGAATTCTGGACAAGGCTTTTGCTTTTATGCCTTTGCCGGAAATAGGTTTCTTGCCTGAAGTCTTGGCAAAATATATGAAGATGCTGAAAACCCCCTTTGGCATGATTCTGATCAGTGGTCCTACTGGCTCAGGTAAGACTACCACGCAATATGCCTCAGTTAATCAACTTGATGCCATTGGGCGTAAAATTGTCACCATTGAAGACCCGGTAGAATATCACTTTAACAATATCAATCAAATGCAAGTTAACCCGGCAGCCGGGGTAACTTTTGCTACCGGACTTAGAGCCACAATGAGGCTTGACCCTAATGTGATTCTGGTCGGGGAGATACGTGATAGAGAAACAGCTCAAATAGGTACGCAGGCGGCCCTGACCGGCCACTTAGTCCTTTCCTCAGTTCACGCCAATGATACGGTAGGCACCATAATTCGCATGATAGATTTGGGAATTGAGCCGTTCTTGATTTCGGCGGCAGTAATTGGTGTCGTGGCGCAACGCATGGTACGTCGGGTATGCCCTTATTGCTCCCGACTCGCCTCAGTCAGTGCTGACGAGCAGGAAGCTTATGAAACAGAAATGAAGGAAGAGCGTTCCGAGTTCATGATTGGTGCGGGCTGTAATTTTTGCGCTGGTACCGGCTATCTAGGACGAACGGGAATCTTTGAGGCTCTGATAGTCAGCGATACGATAAGAAGGATGATCGTGAAAGGTAGCGACTCTAATGAAATTCGTGCCCAAGCTGTTAAAGAGGGCATGGCTTCACTGTGGCATGATGGTATGCTTAAGGTAAAGGCAGGTATAACTACTCCTTACGAGGTGTTGCGCAACGTTTTCTCCATCAGTTGAGGAGACGAACAATGACGAGTACATATGAGGTTTCAAAGGGACAAAAAGAGTTGACGTATCGCTATATTGCCATCACCCGGCAGGGGACGCAGGTAAAAGGCAATATTAAGGCAACCAGTGAAATCGCCGTGGAGCGGCTCCTTGTGGAAAAAGGCTATATCCCGGAGCATGTGGAGATTGCTCCTTCGATGTTCAGCCTGGAAGAAGCTCTGCCCACCCTTTTCCGAGTTAAAATTCGAGACGTGATTGTTTTCTCGCGTCAGATGGCGACGCTCATCCGCTCAGGCATTTCCCTTCTACCGGCTTTAGAGATTCTTCATGGGCAGGTGGCTACCAGTCGAGCTTTCCGCAGCATTGTGAGCAGCATCATCAATGACATCCGTTCCGGGGGCTCCTTCTCGCAAGCTGTTTCTAAACACCCCAAAGCCTTTAGTGAGGTTTACTGCCGAACGATTGCTGTGGGAGAGGAAACAGGGAGTCTGGAAACGGTTTTGGAGCGGATGGCGGACTATCTGGAGAGGCAATCGCAAATGGTGCAGCAGGTGAAAAAAGCGCTGACCTATCCCGCATTGGTCATGGGCGTTGGTGTGGTGGTGGTTATTATTCTTATCACCGTGGTCATGCCCAAGCTGCTCGGTATGTTTAAGGCGATGAGTGTTGAGCTGCCTTTGCCGACCAGAATTCTTATTGGCTTGACCGAAATTTTCACCAATTACACGCTATATATCATTATCGCCGGGGCAGTATCGGGTGCCCTGCTTGTGTGGCTGGTCAAGCAGCCCAGTGGCAGGCGTCTGCTTGACCGTGTTCGGCTCAACATGCCGATTATTGGTCCGCCGACTCTGCTTTCCGAGCTGGGGCGTTTTGCCCGCGCGCTGTCTGTGATGGTAAAAGCCGGTCTCAATTTACAGGAAACCATGGAGATGCTTTCTAAAGCCACCGCGAATATGGTTTTTCGTGATGCCTTGAATAGGGTAAATGAGAGGCTATTGCTGGGGGAGGGGATGGCTGAGCCAATGTCCCATGAAAAATTGTTTCCGCCGCTCATGGTTCAGATGGTGGCCGTGGGCGAGGAAAGTAATACTCTTGATTTTACCATGGGGGTGGTGGCTGACTTCTTTGAAACCGCTGCCCAAGATAAAATGACCGCCATGGTAGGAATGATTGGTCCACTGAGCACCATTGTCATTGCCGTGCTCGTTGGCTTTATTGCCATTTCAGTGATTATGCCAATGTACACCCTGACGGGTGCTTTCGGCTAAACAGGCGGAGTAGTTAGATGAAGAGTCAATCAGGAATCTCATTTGTGGAAATTCTAGCCGCCCTGTCTATCGTGGCGGTTATCACTATTGCCTTTATCAGTGGCATGAACGGTGCTTTTAAGGGCATTGAAATGAGCCAGGAGAGAGTAGCAGCAGAGAGCTTGGCTAAATCACAGGTAGAGTACATTAAAGTCCAGGATTTTGTTGAGGTAGCTACCTATAACCCTGCGGACCCGGCAAACCGCTATGAGCTGATAGATATTTCCTCTGACCTGGTTGGAGCTGGCTATACCGTGGAAATAAACCCCCCGCAAATTGTTATTTCAGGCGTGCAGCAAGGCTTTGAGCTGCAGAGCATCACCGTGGTGGTCAAACGCAACGGTGAGGCCAAGTTAAGGATGTCATTTTACAGGGTGGATGCATAAATTGGTCAAAATGAAGAGGGAAAAAGGCTTTACCTTACTTGAGGCGGTGATTGGGGTGGGGATAATGGCACTGGTTGTCGTCGCCCTGGCCAGCACCACGACCACACTTTTGCTCAATCATGGACGGGCGGCGGAACAGAATATCGCCCTGCCCCAGGTACAGAATGCCGGTTACTGGATAACCCGTGATGTTCAGACGGCGAGGACTATCACCACCACTGCCCCGAACGGTTTCCCGCTGAGTATCAAGGTTCCAGTTGACATTACCCCTGCCAATGATAATACCGTCATTTATTCATTTGAGGGCAATAAGCTAAAGCGGGCGCTATATAACTCTACACCGAGCCTGATTTCACAGTCGTTCGTTGCGGATTACATTGATACGGGTAATACCATCTTCTCGGTTCTGGACCCGGAAAAAGGTTTCTATCAGCTAACGGTTACTGCGGTGAGGGACCGCGGCGGTGTAACCATGAGTTATGAACTCAGTCAGCGGCTCAGTCCTGAAGC
>CAZUSN010000022.1:0-15882 GCA_964623035.1 uncultured Dehalococcoidaceae bacterium
TCGTACCAGTCAAGCCTGTGAAGTGGCTGAGGTTAGCCATGGTTCCCGTTTTGGTCTTAATACTGTTGGCACTTTTCTGGATACCAGCAGCCCTGGTCCAAGCATTTGTCCCACCACCGACGATAATAACAGTTACCTCACCGAATGGTGGAGAGACCTACACATCTGGCGCAACTGAGGGAATCCTCTGGACATCCACTCTTGGGGTTGGGGCGGTCACGATTGACCTGTCTCGAGATGGTGGCAACACTTGGAAGACAATAATTCCAGTTACCGCCAATGATGGAGCTGAGCCGTGGGCGGTATTCGTGCCGGCAACGACGGACAGGGCGAGGATAAGGGTATCATATTGTGCCGACTGGCCTAGGATGGGAGATGATACCAGTGATGCTGATTTTACCATTACTAGACCATAAAAACTAGAGCATGTGTTTAAGTCTTGCCCCGATAGCTAGTATGGTCGCTCAAATCAAAGGAAACACGGGATAATCAGTTTTGAAGGTGTGCTCACTATATCCTGAGATAAAGGCATTCACGGCAACCGGGCAGAACTGCCTGCCAGAGCACCGGTATAATTCCTCAATGGCATAGTTTACACCCGGAGAGGCACGATAGGCACGGTCTGTAGTCATGGTATCAAAAGCATCAGCCACAGCCAGTAACCGGGCACCCAGCGGTATCTCATCATATTTCAGCCCAGCCGGATAGCCATTTCCATCATACATTTCGTGGTGGTGCAGAATTAGTCTTCTGGCTTCTTCCAAAAACGGGATATCCTTCAGTATATCAGCACCTATCTGAGGATGCTTGATTATCATTTTCCATTCTTGGTAAGTCAGCGCTTCAGGTTTAGTTAGTATGCTGTCCGCAATGCCTATTTTACCGATATCATGGAGAATGCTGGCGTATTCGAGAACCTCTAACGCATCCTGCGAAAATGAGAGTGACTTCCCTCCCAAGATGGCGTATTCCATCACCCGCTGTGAATGTCCACGAGTATAGTGGTCTTTGGCATCAATGGCTGCCGCCAAAGCCTTGATGGTACCCTTATATGCCTCCAGCACCGTCTGGTTTAATTTGGTATTTTCAATTGCCATGGCTGCTGTCGAAGCTACTGAGATTAAGGTTTCCAGGTCCCGTGCATTGAAGTCACTCCCATCTAATTTATTGAGCACCTCGATAACACCAACAACCTTACGATGCACTACCAAGGGAACACAGAGGATAGACCTGGTGATGAATCCGGTAATTTCATCAATACTTCGGTCAAAGCGCTGGTCCGTGGTGACATTATTGACGATTAGCGGCTTGCCACAACGGGCTACCCAGCCGGCAATACCAGACTGGGGACTTAGTCTGATTTGCTTTAAGGTTTTTCCTGCTTTACCTTCCGCAACCTCGAAGAGCAGTTCTTTCTCGCCATCGTCGAAGAGCAGTATTGAAGAGGCTTCAGCTTTAAGTGTCTGCTGGGTCATCTCGGTAATATTTTTGACCAGCTTCTCTATTTTAGGCACCGAACCTACTTTTTTGCCAACTTCACAGAGAAGGTCCAGCATTACCCCGGCATCCTGGGCTGCCTCAATGCCCAACAAGCTCGATTCTGGTTTGTGTCTGAGAGTACTGAATCCAGTTGAAGCGGCAACTACCCTGTTTTTTTCTGGATTAAGCGTCATCTTCCTTCCACCATCTCCTCATCAGTGCCCGGACTGATTCTATTAATAATAGTCAAAGGGATTATTTCCATTGCCTTTGTCCTTATCTTTATTTTTGTCTTTGTCCTGCTCATCATCTTTTTTGCCGGGTGGACTTCCATCATTTCCTTTGCCTTTGTCATCAGGTGTGCCCTTATCGCCAGGAGGACTTTCGTCATTTCCTTTGCCTTTGTCATCAGGCGTGCCCTTATCGCCAGGAGGACTTTCATCGCTGCCTTTGCCCTTGTCATCAGGTGTGCCCTTATCGCCAGGAGGACTTTCATCGCTGCCTTTGCCTTTGTCACCAGGTGTGCCCTTATCGCCAGGAGGACTTTCATCGCTGCCTTTGCCCTTGTCACCAGGCGTGCCCTTATCGCCAGGAGGACTTTCAGCGCTGCCTTTGCCCTTGTCACCAGTGGAGCTTTGGGCTGTATCACCACCAGAAGTATCCTCTCCACTGGTGGAGTCTTGAGCGCCGCCTTGGGCTGCATCATCACCTGTCTGCCCGTCTTCCTCCGGAACATGCTTTACAGCAGAAGTGCCTTCATCGCCATTGCCGCCCTCGCCAACGTCATGAGTGTCTTCGACAACAGTGGTACTGATACCGCTACCAAGGGCTTCTACCCCAGCCGAGCCATCTGAGGTACCATTATCCCCTGCTGCTACCTCGAGGGGCGCTACTTTCTCTATAGGTAGCTCTATCTCTATGACCTCCTCTGGAGACTCTTCTCCAAGCGGCTCTACTGAACTTATCCCGCTACCAACAATCTGACCATCTTCAACGCTTAAATCAAAATGTATCAGCCACCCGCCATCCTTTTCTGCACCCCAAGTACCAATGTAGGTAAAGAGCAAGTTGCCCTCAGCTTCACCCTGAATGGTGAAGCTGGCTATTCCCTCAGTGAGGTAACGCAGAGAAATAATATATTCACCGGTCATCGGCTCTGCGATACTTATTAACTGGGTATCCGCAGACGGTGAGTAGGATTGAGAGCCAACAATCTGATTAAAGGAAAAACCACTTGGTAAGCTCCCCGTGCTTGACCTGGTGGGGTCAGTTACCGCGCCGACCGCCGGCATAGTCACCGTGATGAGAAGCCGGGACTCAGGGCTGGGGGTTGTTACCGGCTGAGATGGCGCTGTCCCGGTTTCCACTTGAGCCTGATTATTGGCTGGCAACTGCACTTCTTCGCCCCCGGCAATAAGGCTGACCAATCCCTCTAACGTTGCTACCCTGACAAATCCACTTTCCTCAACCTCAGTCATGAACAGCGTGCCCCGAACTATAGCCGTGGCTGACGGTGTCTCAATCTGGTAATGAGAACCGGGGTCTGCCATTTTTACCACTCGACTCCAGGTTCTGCCCAGCCACTGCTTCAAAACAATGGTGGTGGATTCCTCGGAAGCGTATTCGACTTGCTGGATTTCCAGGTCACTATTAGGCTCAAGTTTGATGGTACTGCCTTCAAAGAAGGTGAGCAGCGCGTGGGAATCCGCAGATGTTTTTATCCTTGTGCCAACTTTTAAGGTCATGCCATCAGTACCTGTTTGACTCTTATCATGTCCTGGCTTTTGAACCTCAACACTGCCAGAGAGTATGCTCAAGGTACATTGAGAAGCGAAGGCAGGAGTCGAGAATAGAGAATGTGGCACACCGGAGAGGCTGACGCTGAGTAACAGGAATAAAGCCAGTGTCACCGGAATGGCAACCCTTCTCGCTCCGACAATAGTGTGCCACATTCTTTGCCAGGAACCAGTTAACTCATGGAGCAATGTCATTCTCGGCACTGGTTTTGCCGCTTCAGCCTCAAAAGACTTCCGGCGGATTTGTACCAGCAAACGGGCTTTTGAGCTTCTTCTGAATTCATTTGATGGGGATACCTTGGGAAGAGCCGAAATTGACAAAGCCGTGGTCAATAGCGGCTCTAATTTTTCACCCGTGTCTGGGTATTCAGCGAGGCAGGATTCAATTGTTTCCCCGTTATGTATCTGCTCCAAACATTCATCAAGAATTTCTAACAGCTTGGCACTCATTTCCCTTATCGCTCACTGCTCAATTTCTCTCTTAATTTAGCCAGGGCTCTCATCTGCAGTATCCTTATCGCCCCTTGGTTCTTGCCCATGACCTGTCCAATCTCACGGTTATCGAGACCCTCAATGAATTTCAAAATAATGACCTGTTTCTGATTTTGGGGCAGGCAGTCTATCCCGTTCAACAACTCCCGCCATTCTAACTCTGCTTCCGCCTCCACTTTAGGACTGCTTAACTCAGCTACAGTTTCCATATCGATTGATAAATCTTTTCGTTGTCTGCGGAAGGTATCAATTACGTAGTTGTGGGCAATGCGATAAAGCCATGAGGAAAATGTCTGTTCCTTCCCACGGCAAGAACCGATTGCCCTCCAGGCTCTGATGAATACCTCCTCCGTAATATCCTCGGCAGTCATTTTGTCCCTGACCTGGTAAAATACGTATCGATAAATCCGGTCCAGGTACAGGCTGTAAATTTCACCAAAGGCTTCAGCATCACCACCAGCGGCTTTTCTTATCAACCTGACAATTTTTTTCGACTGGTCAGGTACGGCTGTCCTGGTGGTTACTTCAGCCTTATTTTCCTCGACAACCTTATTACGAACGCCTCTTGCCATTTGTTACACTTGTTTCATTTATTACTTCAATTTTTCCTGTTCGCAGGGCGACCGGTTACGGATACCGATTACCTCATACGCCTGAATTGGCTCTTGCTTTCCTTTTACCGCCAACGGCTCCAGTGCCTCGGCGATGATAAAATCTTTGACCAGAGCATAAGTATCAGCGCCAATCCATACTTTGCCACCTGGCGCAGCGCTGGCTAGTCGAAATGCCGTATTCACAGAATCACCGATAACCGAATATTCTAAACGGTCCTCAGACCCCATATTGCCGGTAATCGCTTTGCCCGTATTGATACCGATGCCAAACTCCATCCTGGCTAGAGCCCTCTCTTTCTCCTGCAGCTCCCTGATAGCACGCTGAATGCTGACCGCCGCTTTAACCGCTGATAAGCCGTGCTCTTCACATTCTACTGGCGCATTCCAAACTGCCATGACACTATCACCGCCAAATTTATTTATCATGCCTCCATATTCAAGAACCTTTTCAATTACCGTAGAAAGATAAATGTTCAAAGCGGTCACCAGCTCTCCGGGCGGCATCTTCTCGGAGATGCTGGTAAAACCCCGAATGTCGGCAAAGGCGACGGTTACCTCATGTTCCTCGCCACCTAACTTGAGCTCTCCTTCCCTCAGAGTTGCCAGTATTTTATTCACCACTGGTGGGGAGATATAACGGCCAAAGATGTCAGTTATTTCCCCTTTCTCAGTCCGTTCCACGATGACGTGATAAAGATTTACCCCCACAAATGTACCCACAACCGTAAGAGGCGGGTACAGCATATTCAAGAGAACACCATGGTCAAAGAAATAGAAAGCAAGCAGAAAGTAGGCGATAATAAGGAAAACGACTGACCAGGTAGCTCTCAGCACGCGTAGACGTAATGTCAATAGACCACAAAAAAGCGCTGAGACCAGTATCAGCATAATAGTAACTAGGAAAGAAGCGGGCTTCAGAAAATTGCCGGAAAGAATGGTGTGAATAGCACTGGCATGGATTTCAACGCCGTGCATCATCAACCCCATCGGAGTCCAGAGGGTATCACCAAGTCCGCTAGCCGTGGAGCCAATAAGCACGACCTTATCTTCAAAAATACTCAAATCAATTTCACCGTCTAGAACATCCACCAGTGATATAGTTTGAAAATTTACTATTGCACCAATTCCTCGCGGGTTACTGATATAATTGATGAGCATTTCCCCATTATCACTTATCGGAATTGACCGTCCGGCAAAAGGTAATACACTGCCCTGGACAGGAGATTCAATCACCTCAGCGCGTCTGAGGTATCTGGCAGCCGCAGCTAATGCCAGTGATGGCTCATAGGCATCACCATCACGCATCGCAATGGCTAACCTCCTCACCACCCCATCGGCATCAGGCATGACGTTGGCATGCCCGACCGCAGCAGCACCGCTCTCAAAAATCGCCAGCGGTCTGATAAAATCTTGAGGTGGTGTTGTCTGCCGCAATACTGTGGAATCGGTCACCGTTGGCGCCAGGATAATCGGCAGGACCACATTCCCCGCATTTCTGATAGAAACTGCCAGCTCTTCATCACCAGACGCTGGTTCAGAGAAAAGGATATCAAAAACAACCACCCTTGCTCTGGCTTCAGCCAGCGTGTCTATGAGTCGGGCATAGTGTGACCTTGACCAGCGAGCAAAATGCCCCAATTGCGCCAAGCTTTTGTCATCGATGCCGACGATGACAATTTTCTCTTCCGGCTCCTTCTCTCGATATAAATTGGCTGCCTGGAAAAGCAGGTCGCCGCTTTGCTGTTGGAGCTGGTAAAGCAAATCGAAATGGAAAGCTAAGCAGAATACTGCGCCAATCGCTGCGGCTACAGATAAGCCCACCAACCCACGATTTCGTTTCAATAGATATAACATGCTCACTATCCGCCTTAAATTATCTTTGACATCAAACAGCAAATTTATTCAGGTTGGTTTTCGGATTCCCCTTTAATTCTCCCTCTAGAGATATTGGGCCTCACTTTATTAGCTTCAACAGTCAACCTCTTGATATCCTTCTTGGTAAACAATCTCCAACCCCTCCTGTCCACTTTTTCCACATCCTCAAAGGTCCCTTTTCTCAGCCAGCGGAAAAGGGTACTTCTACTTATGCCGACCATCTGGCATACTTCAGCCGTTCGATAGAATTTCTTCCCTTTGATTATAACTGGCATGTTGCGACTCCTCATGACACTAGTTGAGCAGGCTTGATTCTACCTCTTTACAGACTGAGAAATCAATCCTTTATTACTTTTGGCGGGTCTACCATGGTACTAAGTTAAAGTAGTACCTTAGTACTAGTTGATACTGCCCAGGCAAGTAAAGTGGCTACGGCTGGCATAGACTGTATAGAGCTTGATGAGGAGTTGGTTATTTGAAAGAGGCGAAGAAATGAGATAGGCTTACCGAGGACGTTTGCTTTCTCTTCTCCTTCTTATCGGCAATAAGTCTTGCTAAGCTGACCACATCCTTAGCTTGCTTATAGGTCATATAGTCTATCATCTTACCTTCGAAGGATACGGCACCAAGTCCCTTGGTTTGAGCTTCCTCAAAAGCAGCCGCAACCTTACTGGCGTAGGTTACCTCCTCCGGTGATGGCGAGAAGATATCGTTTGTAATATCTATCTGCGTCGGATGGATAAGAAATTTGCCCTTGAATCCCAGCTGGAAGGCCAGAGTTGCCTCCTTCACGAAATTATCCATGTCAGTCAAGAGCCCGAAAAATACCGTATCCAGGGCTTGAACCCCGGCTGCCGTGCTGGCAATAACGGTCTGAGAGCGCGCAAATAAGAGTTCCGTCTGCTCAGGAGAAAGGGAGGAGGTGCTCCGCCCCAGGTCTCGATAATAATCCCCGGCTCCGAAACCAACGGCAACGACGCGTTCACTTGCTGAGGCAATTTCATAGGCATTAACTACGCCTTTAGCCGTCTCAACCAAAGGGATTATCTTAAAGCTTCCCAGCCCCATTCCTCTATTTTTCTCAGCCTTCTCAAGCATACGGGCTGATTCTACTATATCTGACCTTGTCTCAGCCTTGGGCAGCACTATTCCGTCTAGACCCTCAACAGCGATAAAATTTAAGTCCTCAGCCGTTAGCCCGGTAGTCAGGGCGTTAACGCGTACAAAAACATAAGCTCCGGTAGATTTGAGAACTCTGATGGTGTCACGGCTCATCACCCTGGCGGTCTCCTTGTCAGGTAAGGGTACCGAGTCCTCCAAGTCCAATACAATGGCATCTGCGGGCAAGGTGGCTGCCTTGGTAATCATCCTCATGCTATTCCCGGGAACAAAAAGCGGGGACCGTAAAACCATCATTTGGACTTATCCCCTCGCAGAATTCTAGCCACAGTGGTTGCTATCTCCTGTGGTCGGTTAACGACGTATGCTCCAACTTTTTCTAAAGCTTTAACTTTGCTTTCGGCAGTTCCTCTGCCCCCTTCAATTATGGCGCTGGCGTGGGAGAATCTCATGCCCGCCGGTAAAGACCTGCCCGCAATGTACGCCACCAATGGTTTGGTAAATCTACCTTCTTTTATCATTTCCGCAGCTTCCTCTTCCGCCACGGTTCCTATCTCACCAAATAAAACTACTGCTTTAGTCTCCTCATCATCTTCAAACAGGGGAAGTATCTCAGCAAAGCTTGAGCCCAGGACTGGTTCGGCGCCAACATGTATGGCGGTGGTTATCCCGATGCCGGCTCTCATCAAGCTCCAGACAACCGTGCTCGTCTGTCCACCGCTCCGTGACATAACCCCAGCCGGCCCGGGTCGGAAAATTTCCTGAGCAAACTCGCCGCTTCCACCGAGCCAGCCCATGGCTGCTTTGCCCGCACTGAGCAGCCCCATGGAGCCGGGACCAAGGATACGAGCTCCTTTTTGGCGAGCCAGCGCAATCATCTCCAAACTGTCATGCAAAGGAACACGTTCGGCGGGGACAAGCACCAGTTTTATGCCTCCCTCAATAGCTTCAAGAGCTGCCTCTTTCACCTGTGGGCCGGGCACAAAGGTAATACTGGCATCTAGCGAGCCCAATTTTTCCGCAGCCTCTTTAACACTATTGAACACCGGAACTCCCCAGACCTCGCTGCCACCTCGTCCTGGAGTTACTCCGCCCAGCACCTTGGTACCATAGTCAAGCATGAATCTCGCCCGAGCACTGCCTTCACGGCCGGTTATCCCCTGAATTAACACGGTGGTGTTCTCATTAATAAGAATTGCCATATTGCTTTTGCTCCCAGCACATTAGGGCAGACCGATTTTGTGTCGGTATTCGTCCAGCCCGAACATATCCAGAAAAATGTTTAAGCCCTTATTGCCACAAGCCTGACAGTAAAGCTCACAGCCCAGGTCCTCGATGCACTGCTTATTAGCTCCCTCACTGATCAGCACCGGTTTACCATTTTCAATTCTTAAGATGGCTCGACCGAACAGACTACACGCCTTAACGCAGGCATAATTTTTACACTCCTGGCATTTTTCATAGTCTATGCTAACCTTGCCCGTGGCAAAGGGGAATTCATAAATTGCCATCTACCGCTTCCTCTTAAGTGCCTGGTACTCTTCGATAAGCTTTTTCATCCGTTCGGCTACGTAATCGACGTTGTAGACATAGTCGCGCCCGTACAATTCAATCCTGGCAGGAAGACCTTTCAGCCCCTCTCTGAGAATCTCAAGCGATTCTGCTTCCTTATTCCCGGCGATGAGGATGACTACCGGGAAATTCGGTCTATTTATCAGTTCTTCCCTCAAAGCCCGAACCAGGGCATGGGCATGATGCCACTGCTCCTGATTGGCTATTCCTGCTCCCATCATGATATAGCCATCAATGTTCGGCTGGGAAAGAATGAGCTTGATGATACGGTAAACCTTGGAGGCTGTCGGATTGCCGCTGGTGTCGGCATAGTTGGCTAATTTTATCCCGTGCCTGGTAAGAGCATCAGCGCCAAGCATAGCCCCACCTCCGCCCAGCCCGTGGAAACCAACGACGCCTTCTCCTGACTTAAAGTCCGTAACCATCTGGACAAAGTAGCCTATGCCACGATAGTCTTTTTCTTCCACTTTCCAGGCGAGTCGTTCCAGTTCAGTCGGAGCCCGACCAATATCACGAGGGTAATCTATCTCAAGCTCGGGATGCTTGAATACTGAAGCCTCATCAATCACGATGCGGCAGTCCGCGGGGTAAATTCTTTTGTCTGGGGTCAGCACCAGAGGGTTGATTTCAGCACTTCGGGCACTATATTTTCTAAATAATTCATATAATTTCGATGTCACCGCACTCAACGGTTGGACCAGGGACTTGGGAAGAGCAAGCTTTGTCATTAGTCTTTTGACATCGTCTATTACAAGCCCATCGAGGATGTCAATATTCAGGCTGGCTACTTTCTCCGGAAATTTTTGTGCCACTTCTTCAATATCCACCCCGCCTTTGGTGCTGAAAATCAAAACCGGACCTTTAACTTTGTAGGAATCATTGACGATGACACCGGCATAAAATTCCTCCGCAATAGGGAGTTTTTCTTCAACGAGAACCTTTTCCACCTTTAGCCCTTTAATCTCTTTTCCGAGCAACTCTTCCGTGGCTTTTTCTGCCTCGCCAGCATTGTCGGCAAACTTTATACCTCCGGCTTTGAAACGTCCGGTAGTCTCAATCTGAGACTTAATAGCTACCGGTTTCTGCAATTTTTCGGCTATCTGGCGTGCTTCTTTAGCTGTGGAAGCAATGTCACCTTCGGGTACAGGTATCCCGCACTCTCTTAATAATCTTTTTCCCTGATACTCAAGAAGCTTCGGCATTATGCTTGCTACCTATTCGGCTGGGTGGGGACGGCACAGTTAATAATCTGGTCTTTATCGGCTACTACCGCATTGCGGCTAACGACACATTGCTTAAGGACAGCACCGGCTCCGATACGGGCACCTCGCCACAATATCGATTCCTCCAGGATGGCGTCATCTCCAATATAACAATCTGGTCCAATAACCACCGGTCCCTTGATATTCACCCTTTGTCCGATTTGGCACCCGCTGGCAATTATGGCTGGCCCGGTTATCTCGGCAGAAGGGTGGATGATGGTATCCCGGTCACAGTATATCTCGTCCTTGCTCAGACTGCCAATGAGTACGCTTTTCTCTTTCAATAACAGCAGGTCACAGTTCAGGCACCGATATTTCTCCAGCGTCCCCATATCCAGCCAGTGTCCGCTAAACTGATAGCCATAAACCGGTTCACCCAGCTCAAGAAGAAGCGGGAAGAGCCCCTTCTCAAACATATAGTGGGTACCGGCTGGCACGTAATCTAAAACTTCTGGCTCAAGGATATAAATGCCGGCATTTATCCAATTGCTGGTAACCTGGTCCGGGCTTGGTTTTTCCATGAAGCGCTTTATTCTCCCATGGCGGTCAATTTCAACCACGCCAAAAACACAGGGATTATCCACCCAGGTCAGAGATATGCTTGCCTTTGCCCTTTTACGCCGATGAAAGGACAGCATATCGGCAATATCAAGGTCAGTGAAGATATCCCCATTGAGAACAACAAAAGTGCTCTCTAGGTACTGCTCGGCGTTTTTAACCGCTCCGGCGGTTCCCAGTGGATGGCTCTCTAAAGAATAAGTTAACCGCACGTCCAGTTTACTGCCATTTCCAAAGTAATCCTGAACGACTTCAGGAAGATAGCTCAGTGCTAAAGTGATATCTTTAATCCCGTATTCCTTGAGGTAAGCGATGGTATGCTCCAGAAAGGGCCGATTCAAAACCGGTAACATGGGCTTGGGCAGGGCATAGGTTAGTGGATACAGTCGGGTGCCCTCACCACCAGCCAGAATAACTGCTTTCAAGGAAGATTTTGACTTTGGCACCTTAGTTCAATCCGGTCCGGGTTTTTATCTAGATTACTATTAGTTAAGCTTGGAGTCAAGAATTTGGTGGTATTGCCTTGACAGTGAACGAATAGGGGTCTTAAAATAACCCTAGCGATTGCCGATTGAATTTATCACTGGTCGCTGGAAGGAGGGCACAAAATATGGCAAGACCAAGCCCGATTATTAAAGTTACCCAGATTCAGCAGGTGTGCATTGTGGTTAATGACCTGCAGAAAACAGTGGAAGCCTTCTGGAATATTTTCGGCATTGGCCCGTGGGCGATTTTTCCTTTTGGGTCTCCGGGAATTCCTGACCTCAAATACTATGGCAAGCCAGCCTGGGGCAAGTACCGGGGGGCTATAGTCCAGGCTGGACCTGTAGAGCTGGAGTTGTTCGAGACAATTGAAGGAGCCTCTGTTTATCAGGATTGGATAAATGAGCAAGGGGAAGGACTCCACCATTGCAAGTTTTTAGTCGAAGATTTAGACGTGGTGCGGGTGGAAAAAGTAATGGCTGACTTGGGTTTTCCAAGCATACTGGGCGGACATTTTGGCCCCGAACTTAAAGGTCAATTCTGCTATTTTGATACCAGAAAAGCTCTTAAATGTATCTGGGAAACAAGCAATCGGACTGGTGGTACGCCATACGGGGCTACTTTCTACCCGGAAGACCCCAAGGCTAAAAGCCCGGCGAAGGTCAAGGTTACCGGGATAAAGCAGATTGGCGTTTGTGTTAAGGATGTGTTCAGTACTGCGGAAAATTACTGGAATATATTAGGCATAGGTCCCTGGGAGATTCGTGAATGGGGAACTCCGGTACTTTTTCACCGGACCTATCATGGTAAGCCGGGCTGGGGCAAGGAGAGACTAGCCCATGCTTATCTGGGGGATTTGGAGTTTGAACTGGTTCAGCCTGTTGAGGGTGATTCAGTCTATTCGGACTGGATTGCGGAACGTGGCGAGGGACTGCACCATCTAAAATTCTTGTGTGATGATATTGATGAGGTGGTTAGATTGCTCACCGAGCAGGGTTTTCCCAGCATACAGGGTGCCCATTTCGGCGATGACCCCAGTCAAAAGCCCGGCGGCTTTAATTACATTGATATTCCACTGCTCCATTGTATCTGGGAGCCAGTCCATAAGCCCAAGACCTTACCGGTGAAACCTTTTGCTCACGTTCCAGCGGACTAAATAAAAAACGGGCTCGTAGCTCAGTGGCAGAGCAGGCGGCTCATAACCGCTTGGTCGTAGGTTCGAAACCTACCGAGCCCACCAAGGCATTATCGTTATCACCAGTCCCGCAAACAGAGGTATAATGGCACTTCTTTATAAGGCGCTGGTGTAAATATTTTTTACGTCTTCTTCCGTCAGGTCTCTTGGATTCGGAATAAAAAGGGTGCTTCTTTTCAAGCCGCCTTCCACGAGCTTGGGAATATCCTTTCTTGAAACGCCATAGGCGCTTAACTTGTTCGGTATATTGAGAAGGGCAAGCAATCTATTCAGGCAGGTGACCAGTTTCTCCGCAGCTTGATACGCAGACAGACCTTCTATGTTCTCGCCCATAGCCTGAGCTATGCAGGCATATTTCTTCAAGTTACCTATTTTGTTGTAATCCACTACGTAGGGCAACATGACGGCATTGGACCTGCCGTGTGTCAAATGAAATTCAACTCCCAGCGCATTGGACAAGGCATGAGCGGCACCCAATCCACCATTATTGAAAGCGGCACCAGCCAATGTGGCGCCCAGAGACATATTGAATCTGGCTTCCATATTATTTGCTTTAGCGTAAGCTGCGGGCAGGTTTCCGGCAATTAGTCGGATTGCCTCGATTGCCAGGGCATCGGAGAAGGGGGTAGCTTCAAGTGAAACATAAGCTTCTATAGCGTGCACCAGTGCATCCATGCCGGTGTCAGCAGTTACCAGGGGAGGCATTGATAGGGTGAGCAACGGGTCAACAATAGCAACATCAGCCAGAAGGAAGTCGCTGCGCAGCGCTTTCTTGATTTTCTCTGCTTCATCGGTGACCACAATTATTCGGGTGACTTCACTTCCTGTCCCGGCGGTGGTGGGAAGTAAAATTTTGGGGAGCCCGCTACGGGGCACCATATCAGTCCCGGAATAATCGAGTATCTTCCCTTTATTTGTTGCCATTACGGAGGCTCCCTTGGCTACATCCAGAGAACTGCCTCCACCGATACCGATGATAACGTCATACCCTTTCTCCTGAACCACCTGCGCACATTCATCCACGATACGGGCTGGTGGTTCAGCCTCCACTTTAGCAAAAATTCCGTAATCTATTTTCTGAGTTTTCAGAGACTCTTCCACACCGCTTACCAGACCAGCTTTAATGACTCCTTGGTCGGTGACAATCAACGCCTTTTTGGCACCCAGTTTCCTGACTTCTTTTCCTGCTTCGCTAACGGCACCATTGCCAAAGATTATTCTCCTGGGCGATTGAAACGCGCTGACTCCAGCCATCATCAAGATATCTTTCTCCATCTTATCCTCTTTCGTATTTGTATTGCTATAAACGACCTCATTTTATTACTCCCCCGGTAAACTATCAAGGCTAATTAATCTTGCTCATAGTGGCACTCTAGCTCAGCGACCGAAATTCCTTTGGGTTACTAAGTATCCAGTACTTTTGTCGTGAAAGTCAGGTAACATTTAATCACTTTGTTCGTTATAATATATTAGAAGGAGAATAGAGAGAATTTTTAGTCGGGGAAATCGAGGAGGGACAAGATGAAGAAATACTTTACAGTTTTGGTTATTCTGGTTTTAGCAACGTTTTTAGTAGCAGGATGCACCGGGACTCCATCATTAGCGCCATCGCCCGGTCCCGCACCGGCTCCACCACCTGCTCATACGCCGACATCTATCCCCAAACCAACGCCGGCTCTACCCTCACCCGTAACCGCCGCAGGTACCGGGGATTTTAGGCTTCTGATAAGTGATGATGCTAATGCTATTGACGATTTTGAACACCTCTATGTAACTATTTCCAGCGTCGGTGTGCATCAGGGTGGTGAGGCAGGCGTTTGGCATATACTTGAACCTGAGTCTGACCCCGATGGGGACAATGTTACTGGCATTGACCTGAAACCGCTGGTAGGGCAGAATGCCTTAGTCATCTGGAGTGGGGCTCTCCCGGAGGGGGAATACACCAAGGTGTTCATCTATGTGGATGAGGTAAAAGGGATACTGACTGGCGGGACGGAAACAGAAGTAAAGCTGCCGAGTCAAAAACTGCAGATTTCCAAGCCTTTTACCATTTCGGCTGACTCGGTAATCGATTTTGTCTATGACATTACGGTTGTCGAGGCTGGCAAGAGTGGCAAATACATTTTGAAGCCCCAGATAGGCCAGAGCGGTTCCGACCAAAAGTTCAAAGAAGTTAAATTAAAGGGAAAACCGGAGGAATCCGAAGAGCCTGAAGAAGCTGAGGAAGCTGAAGGTGAATTGAAACTCAGACTACACGGAAAGCCTGGACTGGGTGCCGAAGTTGTCCTGTTTGTTACCGCTGATGGTTCGAAAGTTGAAGGTGCCTTGGTAACGGTGAATGGGGAAGAAGTAGGCACTACTGACGCTAATGGCCAGCTAGTAATATCGCTTCCAGACACTCCTGGTGAGGTAGAGATTGAGGCTACTCTGGGCGATAAGAGCGGTGATATAGAGATTGAGCTGGAGGAACAGGAAGAAGCCGAAGCAGAATGGTTTGAAGGCACCATAATCGCCCTCCATGCAGACCAGGAAAATTCCAGCCCCTGGGTGATGAGCCTTGAAGGTATAGAGGGTCAGGTCATTGTCCATGTGACTGAATTGGAAGGTACGCCTTCGGTCGGGGCGCATGCCGAAGTTGAGGGTATCCTGGTAAACAATGTCATTGAGAATGCTAAAGCTGAGATTGAGGAGGAAGATTAGCGAGGGCATTTTACCAGTTGCCGGGATATATGGAGTATATATACCAACGTTTGCCAGCTTTTACCAAGCCGACTTCTAATTTTTTGCTCTGCCCGCTTGGTTGTGCTAGAACATCTATCCTCAATATACTTATTGGCTGTGGCAGCCCTTTAATGGACTGAAAATCATAATTTACGATTTCCCAACCTTCAGCGAAAATAAGACTATGGTCTTGGGTAACATGTTCCATATCACGACGGGCTACCATAGTCCAGGCTCCGCCCGGGTTGTTCACATCAGTCCAGTAGCTGCGGGCTAGCTCTATATCCTTAGCCTGTAAGGCAGATAGGTATCCCTTCACCACCGCCAGTGTCTCTTCGGTGTCACGGTTGCCTTCTGAAGTGCATGAAATGAGCACGGCAGTGGCAACCAGTAAAGCTGAGCAGAGTAGGAAGAGATAGAGCCACCATCTATAATTTGTGCTATTGCTTGCCAACAGGTATCCTCTTTGTTTGTGCTCTAAGTTACTACCGACTGCCAGAGAACAAAAGCACCCAAGCCGGTAATCACTACGGCGCTACCTATCGTGATTATAGGCGCTAGTCCGGGCTTATCAAAATAACGGCTGGCTATATTGGCAGCCTTACACACGAGCAGCCCTATTAGGACCAGGACAGATGCCACCCCCAGGCTGAAGGTTAAAAGGTAAGTCAAACCGCTGGCAATCTCACCGGTACGTAGTGAGACAAGGTGAACAA
>CAZUSN010000023.1:0-15586 GCA_964623035.1 uncultured Dehalococcoidaceae bacterium
CGCTTGGCGCCGAAGTGCAGCAGAGCCTGACCCCGGGTCAGCAGGTTATCAAAATCGTTAATGAAGAGTTGATTGCTACTCTTGGCGGTGAGTTGAGTCGTCTGATTGCCTCGCCGCACCCGCCCTCGGTTGCCATGCTGGTTGGACTACAGGGTAGTGGCAAGACGACCACTGCCGCCAAATTGGCACTTCACTTGAAACGCTCCGGTCAGTGCCCTTTGCTGGTGGCTGCCGATACCCGTCGCCCGGCAGCTATTGAGCAACTGGTCACCTTGGGTAAACAGCTTGACATTATGGTTTACCGTGAAGGCACTGATGTCCCGAGCAAGGATATTTGTGCCCATGCTCTGAAGGAAGCAAAAAATCTGGCAGTCAACTGGGTTATCGTTGATACCGCCGGTCGCCTCCATATCGATGAGGCAATGATGACCGAACTAGCTCAGGTGAAAAAGGCTTTGACGCCGAGTGAAATTCTGCTGGTGGTTGATGCTATGACCGGACAGGATGCGGTGCGCATGGCTGAGGAGTTCCATGCTCGAGTTAATCTGACCGGGCTTATCCTGACCAAGATGGATGGGGATGCGCGGGGTGGGGCAGCCCTCTCCATCCGCTGGGTCAGCGGCGTGCCCATCAAATTCATCGGCATTGGTGAGAAGGTTGATGCTCTTGAGCCTTTCTACCCTGACCGCTTGGCGTCGCGTATCCTGGGGATGGGTGATATTCTTACCTTTATTGAGAAGGCGGAAGCAACTTTTAGTGAACAGCAGGCGAAAGAGCTACAGAAAAAGGTACAGACCGCCAGTTTCAATCTGGAAGATTTCCTATCTCAGCTAAGAGCAATCAAAAAGATGGGTCCGGTAACCCAGCTCGTTGAAATGCTGCCCGGTGTCTCCAAATTAGCCAAGCGACTACCCGAGGGAACAGAGGAGAAACAGCTAAAAAAAGTTGAGGCAATCATCCTTTCCATGACACCTGAAGAAAGGCGTAATCCCAATATTATTGGTGGTAGTCGAAAACGCCGCATTGCTCAGGGCAGCGGGACAAAGCCGCAGGATATTAATCAACTGCTCAATCAGTTTTATCAGATGCAAAAGCTGATGAAGATGGGAGCCAAGGGTAAACTACCTCGGAATCTAATGGGGATGTTCCGCTAGCCTTTATTCCAAGTAGTCCTTTAATTTTCGGCTTCGGCTGGGATGGCGCAGTTTGCGCAGTGCTTTAGCCTCAATCTGGCGAATTCGCTCCCTGGTTACGTTAAACTCCTTGCCCACTTCCTCCAGTGTCCGGCTCCGTCCATCCTCAAGACCAAATCTGAGCTGGAGTACTCTTTGCTCACGGGGGGTAAGAGTATCAAGCACATCCTCGATTTGCTCTTTCAGAAGTTGCTTTGAAGCAGCGTCCACTGGCGGTAAGGCGTTTCTATCCTCTATGGAGTTGCCCAGTGGGCTATCTTCTTCCTCACCAATCGGAGACTCCAGTGATATGGGCAGTTGCGATACTTTGACGATTTCCCTGACTTTATCGGAAGATATTTCCATTTCCTTGGCGATTTCAGTAGAGGTGGGTTCCCGTCCGTATTCCTGGGCGAGGCGGCGGCTTGTCTTCAACAGCCGGTTGATAGTCTCTACCATATGAACCGGAATGCGGATGGTGCGAGCCTGGTCAGCGATAGCCCGGGTAAGCGCCTGACGAATCCACCAGGTGGCGTAGGTGCTGAACTTATAGCCCTTACGATAGTCAAATTTCTCCACGGCTCTCATCAATCCAATGTTCCCCTCCTGAATGAGGTCAAGGAGGGACATGCCACGTCCAATATGTTTTTTGGCAACGCTGACGACCAAACGCAGATTGGCTTCAATGAGGTGCCTTTCTGCTCTTCTTGCCTCGCGTTCGATGCGTTTCAAGTGGTCTTCAAGTTGTTTTTCATGAGCTTGAAGGGTACTGATGAAAGCATCATCGGTATCAAGTTTGTCTATGTCAGCTAACGAGACATCACTTCCAATAGTGTTAAGGACTTCTTTGGGTAATAGTTTAATATTCACAGCTAGATTAACGAGATTTTGCTCTGTTTCCAGCAAGGAACGGTCTGATTTTTGAGCAATATCGCTGATTAGCTGCTGGTCTACAGTCTCATCAAGGCTATTTTGCAATTCAGCATTGGAGATAGCCCCCAGGAAACTGGTTGTTTTAGGTAAGCCAAGCCTTTCTTGGAGAAGCTTGATAGTAGTCGAAGCTTGCCCCAGCTCTTTGAGAATGGCAAGGATGATATCGGTGGCTGAAGGGCTCCTTCCGTGCTTCTGTAGGTATTGCTGTTTTATCTCATTAATGCGTTTACCCTTTTCCATCTTCTTAGCCAGGGTCTTTTCATCCTCAGCGGTAAGTAGATGCACCCGGCCAATCTCATGGAGGTAGATGCGAACCGGGTCATCGGCGATTTCCTGTTCATCCAGTCCTTCGGTTGGAGCTTCCAATTCTAAATCTAATACCGTTTCGGGTTTTTCAATATCAAGATGCTCTAGATGTTCAACAGGCCAAAGTTCAACTGGCTCAGGTGATTCTTCGGGCTCTAGCGCCTGGTGGAGTTCGCGGGGAGAAGCAAAAGCATCAGACGACCTGCTTAATGCTTTCTCTGGAGGTTGTTCCTCATGGCTTTTCTCTCTGGGAATAAACTGTTCCTTTTTCTTTTTGGGGCTCATTCCTCACCTCCTTAGTCCTGTCCTCCTCTGGCCTTTTGAGTTTCAATCTCTTTTAGTCGACGAGCAGGCTCGATTCCTTCCTCTTCAAGCTTGGCTAAATCTGCGCCAGCGCCTTTCATTTCGACTTCGAGAGCAAGCGCCTCAGCCTTTTTTGCCTCCCAGTTTCTTAGGTATTCTCTTTCCAGGTTGAGCACGCAGTCAGCATATTTCTGCTCGATATGGTTCGGTGGTAAGTCCCGGTTTAACAGCGAGTCAAGATGTTCATGAATAGCTAAGTCCAATTTTTCTCTAAGGGAGTTCAGGTCATGGGTCTGTTGCCAGGTCACAAATATTTCACGGTTTTCACTATTAGTGAAATATTCCGGAGAGGTGTCTTTCTGGCTGCCTTTAAGCTCAGGGTGTTGCAACAGCAGAGCCAGGCAATATTCCTCACGTTGGCTGGCAACAAGTGAGCGGGGTTTATCAACGACTGTTTTCTGAATTGGCACTTGAGCACGGCGTTTCTCTGGCTTTGGTGGCTTAATCCTCCCTAGTTCGGCTTCAATGATACGTGCGCTAACGTTGGTCAGGTGCGCCAGTTTCTGTAAATAGTGAGCCTGGCGAACGCTGTCTTTCATCTCAGCAATGAGTGGTAAAAGTTCCTTTACGGCTAGCGATTTATCTCTGGCGGTATTCAGGTCAAGTTTCGCTGTAGCTATATTGAAGGTGTAATCCATTATGGGCGCAGCTTCAGCTAATAGCTTCCGCCAGGTCTCTGCGTTCTCTTTAATTACATCGTCAGGGTCTTTACCTTCAGGCAGCGTGATGACCCTGACCTCAGCCTCAAGGATGTTTTCATAGCTTACTCCCCGCAGCATAGCTTCCTCCCCAGCAACATCGGCGTCAAGGGCTAAAACTATGTTCCGGGTTAGCCTTCTTAAGGCGCTCACCTGTTGCTCGGTAACTGAAGTGCCCATTGAAGCGACCACATTGTTGAAGCCATTTTGATGGGCGGTAATGGCGTCAATATAGCCTTCAACGATTACTGCCATGTCTTGCTTTCGGATGCTGGCCGCTGCCCGATTTAGGGCGTAAAGGCTGCTGCTCTTATCAAAAGCTGGTGTCTGTGGTGAGTTGATATACTTGGGCAGTGAATCGTCAAGCACTCTAGCCCCAAAGCCAATAACGCGTCCTTTGATGTCCAATATGGGGAACATTAATTTATTACGAAATCGGTCATAAGTTCTGCCGTTCTCTGCTTCTGCCACTAACCCGGCAGTGAGCAATTCACTCTCCGTATAGCCCCTCTCCGACAGATATTGCTTCAGTGAGTCCCAGCTATTTGGGCTAAAGCCCAGTTGGAAATCAGCCATGGTCTTGGCGGAGAACCCGCGGCTGGCAATGTAACTGCGTGCCTTTTTCCCGTCCGCGGAGTTGAGGAGTAAGTTATGAAAATATTGGGCGGCAGCCTCATTAACTTTATATAGTCGTTCCTTTTCCTCTTTCCCTTCTTCGCGTTCTAATCTTGATGGGATGGTAACCCCCGCCCTTGCTGCCAGGAAGCGTAATGCCTCCCCGAAATCCATGCTCTCCTTCTTCATGATGAAAGAGAAGACATCACCGCCAGTATTGCAGCCGAAACAATGCCAGCTCTGCTGCTCAGGATAGACGAAGAAAGAAGGGTGTTTTTCACTGTGGAACGGACATAGCCCGACCAGGTTCCGTCCCGCTTTTTTCAATGGGACATACTGGCTGACCACATTGACAATATCAGTTTTCTGCTTTACTTCATCAACAGCGCTCATCTGAAAATCAACCCTTGTTAAACTTGCTTTCCCAGCTCTTCAGCCAGCCTTAAAGCATATTGGTCAGTCATACCAGCGATATAATCAACTACTCTCCGCTCTGTTTCCTCACTGAAGGCGAGATATTCTGGTGGCAACCTATCTTTATGTTCTTTAAAGTATTGGTATAAGAGGCAGATTACTTTTCTTGCCTTTTTCGCCTCCTCCTGTGCTGACTGCACATTATATACCCGTTGGAAAAGAAATTCACGAAGAATATTGGTTGCCTCCAGAATCTGGGGGCTCATCTTTATCTCCGGTTTATCTATTATAATTTTATCACAACCTCTGGCGGCCCACGAGTTGTCAATAATATCGCTGACCATGGTATTAATCCGTTGGGAATGTGAGATTCCCACGAATCTCACCGCAGAAAGCGGTAAATCACGCTCCGTGATAATGCCCGCCCTGACGGCATCGCCGATATCGTGGTTGATATAGGCAACGATATCGGCGAGCTTACATACCTCACCCTCAAGGGTATTTACTTTGCCCCATCCCTCACCCAGGACATCGCTTCTTGACTTGGAATGGTTTAGAATGCCGTCTCTTACCTCCCAGGTGAGGTTGAGTCCCCGCCCATCATTTTCCAGGAGGTCAACCACGCGCAGGCTTTGTTCGTGGTGACGGAACCCTTGATGATAAAGTTCATTTAAGACTTCCTCACCCACATGACCAAAGGGCGTGTGTCCCAGGTCATGCCCCAAGGAAATCGCCTCGGTCAGGTCTTCATTAAGGTTTAGAGCACGAGCGATGGTGCGGGCTATTTGCGAAACCTCCAGCGTGTGAGTAAGTCGAGTGACATAGTGGTCACCCAGAGGAGCAATAAAAACCTGCGTTTTATGTTTGAGGCGGCGGAAAGCCTTGCAGTGGATAATGCGGTCCCGGTCACGCTGGAAAGCGGTTCGTATTGGGCAAGGTTCTTCGTATCTAAGCCTGCCCTGTGACAGCTTGCTTTTCACAGCATAAGGCGAAAGGCTTTCCTCCTTTTCCTCACTTAATTGGCGGATGCTAAGCTGTCTGACCACTAAGTTCTTAGGTCTCTATCCTACTCGGGCGTCTATCTGTTATTTATTAAATTATATCATATCCCCTAGCTAAAATCTCTGTTTGAGGCTTTTTATTAACCCCTCACCCTTTATCCCTCTCCCCTTCTGAAGGGGAGAGGGAAGATATTTTTAAGAGGGGCGAAGCCCCTCTCTTACTTTACTCCCCTTTTTGAGATAGGCAAAGCCGCTGATGTGTTTGTAGGGTGTTTAAGAGGGACTTTGTCTCTCTTTCATCACTCCCCCTTCCCTTATTGAGGGAAGGGGGCAAGGGGGATAGGTTGCTAAACAATCTCACTATTTTTAGTTGACAATGCTGGTTTGCTAGCGTAGAATTAGAATACTGGCTAAGAAATAGGGGGCTGTAAACATGATAGAGATGACGATTGATAGTATCCGGGTTAGTCTCATGAATTACCAGCGGGTGGTGATTCTAAAAGAGAAGATGGCCAAGCGTTATCTCCCTATTTGGATTGGCCCAGCAGAAGCAGATGCTATCGCCGTCAAATTGCAGGGTGTTACCGTGCCCAGACCCTTAACTCATGATTTGCTGAGCTCAATTATTGATTCCTTGGGGGCTAGTATTGAGTCTATCATTGTCAGTGACCTAAAAAGCGACACCTTTTATGCTACCATTGTTCTTAATGCGGATGGGGGGCAGATAGAAATTGATGCCCGTCCCAGCGATGCTCTGGCGCTGGCGGTGAGGGTGAACGCACCGATTTATGCGGAGGAGGCGGTTCTGGATAAAGCTGGTATCCTGCTTGATGAAGAGACCGGCAAGCCGGTTCTTGACGAGACAGAAGGGGTTGATGTTAAAGATAAGAAGGTTAGCGAAGACGAGATGAAAAAGTTGTCAGCCTTCTATGATTTCATTAACACCCTTGATTTAGATGATTTTGATAAGCGTAAATCTTAAGCTAGGGCTTTATGACCTCAGGGGCTGAAGCGATGGAAGAGAGACTGATTAAACAATTGATGGCTTCAATGAGGTGTGAATCTTGCGGGCAACCATACAGAGCGTATAACATCGATGTTATTGGTCACCGTGAAGGTCTGTGGTTTTTACGTGTGCTCTGTTCTGCCTGTCATACGCAGTGTTTAGTGGCGGCTAAAGTCAAGGAAAGCGGCATGTCTGAGGTGTCGGCTGACCTCATGGAACCAGAGCTAGCTGAATCCGGAGGACAAGTTATTGAAATAGATGATGTCTTGGACATGCATAACTTCTTGAAGGGCTTTGATGGTGACTTCTCCCGGCTTTTTGGTCAGGAGCATCCTTGATGGGTTAAGGTTATTTGGCTAATTTATGTTTTGAGTGTTAAAAGAGCCCTAGAACTGAAAACGTAGGGCTTTTTTATTAACAGGCATCTTTAACAATTAGCTTGACCTAGGGTAGCAGATTTGATATGCTGCTCAAGGTCGGTATATTGAGGCTGGTATGAGCAGATGGGTAGCTGCGCTGAGGTTGGTGGGTGTGGGGTTTTTCATTGGTGGTTCTATCCTGTTCGGCGTGCTTGCTGGCCTCTGGCTTGACAGCAAATTCGATACCAGTCCCGTTTTGGTCCTGGTCGGGCTGTTTCTCGGGATTGTGGTCGCTTTTGGGGGAGTTTACCAGATGCTTCTGCCCCTTATTGCTAAAAAGCAAGACAAGGAGAAATAATCGATGCCGAAACGAGGCGTGCTGGGTCTTTCCTTTCCTGTTTTCGCCGGACTGCTGTTTATTTTCTTCATGCTCCTTGTCGTTGGCTTTATCAGTGGTCCGCTGGGCAGGAGCTTGTTTGGCGACCTCGGGTTACCCGGCTGGCTCAGTGTTCCTCAGCCAGAGTTGGAGCTGCCAGCAGAGGTGGTGTTTCGCCTGTTTGGTTTTCCCATTACCAATAGCATTATTGCTGCCTGGCTGACCATGATTGTTCTGGTAGCCTTCTCCTATGCAGTCGCCCACCGCATGAAAATAATCCCGGGCAGATGGCAGAGTGCCTTTGAATTTCTGCTTGGCTGGCTCTATAACTTCTGCCGGCGGGTGGCTGGTGAGGAAAAGGGACGCCAGTTCTTTCCGGTGGTGGCGACCATCTTTCTCTTCGTTGCCTTTAACGCCTGGCTGAGTCTGATTCCCGGGTTTGGCTCAATAATGGTCACTACTGCCGAAGGTGCACCTGTGCCTCTGCTGAGGGGTGCCAATACTGATATTAACATGCCTCTGGCATTAGCACTGGTATCATTTGTCTTTGTGGAGTACTTCGGGCTAAAGTCACTGGGGATACGTTATCTGGGGAAGTTCCTTAACGTGGGACAGTTTTTTACCAGCACTGGTCAGGTGTTGAGAGGCAGGCTTCGTGCCGGGCTTAGCGGTCTGTTCACCGGGTTTATTCATATTTTTGTGGGCTTTCTGGAAACACTGAGCGAATTCGTTCGCATTGTCAGTTTTACCTTCCGTCTTTTCGGGAATATGACGGCGGGTGAAATATTGCTGCTCATTGCGGCTTTCTTGATTCCTTGGGTATTTGCCTTGCCCTTTTACGGGCTTGAGTTGCTCGTTGGTTTTGTCCAGGCTCTTATCTTTGGCGGTTTAACTCTGGTATTCCTTACCCTGGCAACGGCCCATCTCGGAGAAGGGGCAGCTTGACATAAAGTTTTAAGGGCAGGTAATTGGTTAAAGGAGGTAGATGATGGATCCAGTAACAATGAAGATGTTAGCGGTGGGGTTGACGGCTGGTCTGGGCTTACTGGGACCGGCACTCGGCATCGGGCTTATTGGTTATTCTGCCTTGCAGGGCCTGGCCCGGAACCCGGAGGCAAGCGGTCCGATAATGACCAATATGATTCTGGTTACCGCCTTTTGTGAGGCTATCGGTATTTATGCTTTGATTGTTGCCATTATCCTGGCGTTGATTGTATAAGGTATTAAAGGGGGTAATTATGGGACAGGATGGTATCCCTGTTTCTATCGGAATTATTATTGCCGCCGCCATTTTGGGAGCAAGCTTTGTTCTGGGCATGGTGCTGATGGCGATACTGTTTGCCTGAGCTGTCTTTTCCGTACTTCCGGGTAAACCAGCTAGGTACTTAGGAGGCAAAAATGGAGGGTCTTGTTGGTCTTGGCATTAACGTACCAACATTGGTAGCGCAAATTGTCAATGTTATTATTCTGCTCGGCGTTTTATATCTGATTGCCTATAGACCGGTGATGAGGATGCTTGACGAGCGCTCGCGGAGGATTAAGGAAAGCATGGAGCAGGCAGAAGCCATTAAAGAACAGGCAGCCCATGCTGGAGAAGAGGTGAAAAAGCAGCTTGAAGCGGCCAATAAAGAGGGAGAGAGGAGAATTGCTCGAGCAGTACAGGTCGGGGAGGAGATGAAACAAAAAGCGCAGCAAGAAGCCAGGCAGGAAGGGGAAACTCTCATCAGGCGAGCTCGAACTGAGATTCAGCGGGAGCGAGATGAGGCTATTGACGAGTTGCGTAAAGAGTTTGCTGACCTGACAGTGCTGGCGGCGGGGAAGGTTATTGACCGCACACTGGATAAGAAAGCGCATCGCCAGCTTATTGATAAAGTACTGAAGGAAAGCTCCACCCTGAAAAAAGGGTAATTGGTTAGTTTGAGGAGATGGCATGGCTAGGAGAGTTTATGCCAAGCGCTATGCTCAGGCAGTGTTTGCCATTGCCTTAGGGACAGAGGAACTAGATAAATGGCAGTCCGACCTTGGTGAGATAGTTAGACTTCTCGAAGATGCTGAGCTGGCGGCTTTTCTGGAGAGCCCCAGGGTTCATCTGGCGGATAAAGCCAGGCTGTTGTCCGAGCGGCTGAAGGAGATAAATCCTCTGGCAGTGAATCTGTTTCTTTTATTGGTGACCAGGGGCAGGTTAGGCTTGCTCAGTGAAATCGCTGAGGAGTACCAGCGGCTGTTAAATAGCTATCGTGGCATAGAGCCGGCTGAGGTTATTACGGCGATTCCTCTCGATGAGGAAGATGAGCGAAATTTAGCCAAACACCTCGGTGCCATAGTTGGTAAGAAAGTGGTTCTCAAGTCTGAGGTAGACCCTGCCGTAATCGGCGGGTTTGTCGCCCGAGTCGGCGGCAAGCTGCTTGACGGCAGCGTTTATGGCAAGTTGAGAGCTTTAAGGAAAGAATTAGCTGGCGCGCGAAGATAGACAGGAGGTAAACGGCGTGACCGCAAAAGGACAGGATATCGTATCCGTTATCAAACAGCAGATTGAGCAGTTTGGTGCTGCGGTAACCATGGTGGACGTGGGCACGGTAATTGAAGTTGGTGATGGCATTGCCCGCATTCACGGACTGAACGCAGCCAAATATAATGAGCTACTCCAGTTTCCCAATGAAATTATCGGGATCGTACTGAACCTGGAAGAAGATAGCGTGGCAGCCATTATCCTTGGTGACTACACCAAGATTAAAGAAGGTGACGAGGTGCGCTGTACCGGTCGCATTGCGGAAGTGCCCGTTGGTGAAGCGCTTATCGGGCGAGTAATTGACCCTTTGGGTCGCCCACTGGATGGCAAGGAAGCCATTAAGAATGATAAGACACGACCGGTGGAGCGGGTGGCGCCTAATGTGGTACTGCGTAAGTCAGTGGATACCCCGGTGCAGACGGGCATTAAGGCGATAGATAGCCTGATTCCCATCGGCAGGGGTCAGCGAGAGCTTATCATTGGTGACCGGTCAACCGGTAAGACGGCGATTGCCCTTGATACCATTATCAATCAAAAAGGGGGCGATTTAATCTGTATTTATGTTGCCATCGGTCAGAAGGTATCGAAAGTGGCGCAGGTGGTCGCCACGCTGGAAGCTCACAGTGCCATGGAGCATACCATTGTGGTGGCGGCTAATGCTTCCGATTCCGTAGCCCTGCAATATCTGGCGCCTTATGCCGGCTGTGCCATTGGTGAGGAATTCATGGAGCAGGGAAAAGATGCTTTAGTTGTCTATGATGACCTTACCAAGCATGCCTGGGCTTACCGGCAGCTTTCCTTATTGCTGTGCCGTCCCCCGGGAAGGGAAGCCTACCCCGGTGATGTCTTTTATTTGCACAGTCGCCTGCTGGAGAGGGCAGCTAAATACGCACCGGAATATGGAGGCGGTTCGCTCACTGCCCTGCCCATTATTGAGACGCAGGCGGGAGATATGTCGGCTTACATTCCGACAAATGTTATCTCCATCACCGATGGTCAGATGTATCTGGAGACAGACCTGTTTAATGCCGGCATCAGACCGGCTTTGAATGTAGGCTTATCAGTATCTCGGGTGGGGAGTGCCGCCCAGACCAAAGCCATGAAGCAGGTGGCTGGGAAACTGAGACTGGAACTGGCGCAATATCGAGAGCTAGCTGCCTTTGCTCAATTCGGTATCGGTGAGCTGGATAAGACGACAAGGGCGCAACTAGACCGTGGTCAGCGAATCACTGAGGTACTAAAGCAGCCTCAGTTCATGCCAATGCCACTGGAAAAGCAGGTCATGATTCTGTATATCGCAATCAATAGTTATCTTGATGATGTCGCTGTTGATAAGGTTGCTCTTTTTGAGGCTAAATTCCATAAATTTATGCAGTCAAATCACCCCGAGATAGGTGATTCGATTGCTAAAACCAAGGAGATTAACCTAGGAACTGAGAAGACGCTGAAGAAAGCTGTCTTGGAGTTTAAAAAAGATTTTTTAGCTCAGACTGAAGGGAGTTAGTCGAAGATTGGCTAGTGTTCGTGCCATTCGCCGTCGCATACGAGGTGTTCAGAACATCGCCAAGATTACCAGGGCGATGGAAATGGTTGCCGTTTCCAAGATGCGGCGGGCGCAGGAGCGCGGTTTAGCTGGGCGCCCTTACTCGGATAAGATTCAGCAGGTGATTTCTGACCTGGCGGCTTTACCTGAGACGGAGAGGGCATTACATCCCCTGCTGCAGCGGAGGTTGGTAGCCAAGATAGCCATGGTGCATATCACTTCCGACCGTGGTTTGTGTGGCGGACTTAATACTAATCTCAATCGTCTGACGGCGAGTTTTATCCTGGGGCAAAAGGTGCCGGTCACCCTGATTACGGTTGGTGCTAAAGGAAGAGACTTCATGTGGCGGCATGGCTGTGATATCCTCGCTGAGTTTGCTCGTCTTGGAGACCGGCCAAGCTTACAGGATACCCTGCCAATCTCTCATATTATTATTGACGGCTACAGTAGCGGCGCTGTCGATTTGGTCTATCTGGTTTATGCTCAATTTGTTTCCACCATGGTACAGCAGCCAGTTTTGCAGCAGCTGCTTCCGGTTAAACCAGCCAGCATACCCGGAGGTCAGAACGTAGACTATATCTATGAGCCGGGACCAGGCATAGTGCTGGGTGAGCTTTTACCCCGCTTTGTTGAAATGCAGGTTTATCACGCTATTCTGGAATCGATTGCCAGTGAACAATCAGCCAGAATGGTCGCCATGAGAAATGCCACCGATAATGCTAATGAGCTTATCGGTGATTTAACCCTGCTTTATTATAAAGCTCGCCAGGAATCAATTACCAAAGAGATGCTTGATATTGCTGGCGGTGCGGCGGCATTAGCTTAGCGACGGAGGTTTCTTTTATGGCTAAAGGCAGAGTGGCGCAGGTAATCGGGACCGTGGTTGATATCGAATTTCCTCCTGATGAGTTGCCGGCGCTATACAATGCGATTGAGATTCCCGCTGATGGTAGCAAGATTGTGCTTGAGGTTCAGGAGCACATGGGTAATAGCTGGGTGCGGTGTCTGGCGCTATCGTCTACTGATGGACTGGAGAGGGGTGCGGAGGCGATTGATACCGGAGCAGCCCTTACCGTGCCGGTGGGCAGGGAAACTCTGGGACGTTTGTTTAATGTCATGGGCGAACCTTTAGACAATCTCGGTCCGGTTAAGGCTAAGGAACGCTGGCCCATTCATCGGGTGCCGCCCTCCTTTGAGCAACAGGAGACCACTACCCAGATGCTGGAGACTGGCCTTAAAGTTATTGACCTGATTACCCCATTTACCAGGGGAGGCAAGGTGGGCGCTTATGGAGGTGCCGGCGTCGGCAAGACGGTTATCATTATGGAGCTTATCCGCAATATCGCCACGGTGCACGGTGGTTTTTCTGTCTTTGCCGGCATTGGCGAGAGGTCTCGGGAAGGCAATGACCTGTGGTATGGAATGAAAAATTCCGGGGTGATTGACAAAACGGTTTTGGTCTTTGGGCAGATGAATGAACCTCCTGGCGTCCGTCTCCGTGTTGGGCTGACCGGACTGACCATAGCGGAATATTTTCGGGATGTTGAGCATCAGGATGTCTTATTGTTTATTGACAATATCTATCGCTATACTCTGGCTGGTATGGAGGTATCTGCCTTATTAGGTCGTATGCCTTCCGCCGTAGGTTATCAGCCTACTCTAGCCACGGAGATGGGAGAGTTAGAAGAGAGGATTACCTCTACAAAGCATGGCTCAATTACCTCCTTTCAAGCTATCTATGTCCCCGCCGATGATTATACTGACCCGGGGGTGGTGGCTACGTTTGGTCACCTTGATGCTGTTATTGCTCTGGAGAGGTCGATTGCAGAGCAGGGACTATACCCGGCGGTTGACCCTCTGGTCTCAACCTCCCGCATCCTTACTCCCAGTGTTGTTGTTGGTGAGGAGCATTATCGGGTAGCGCGTGAGGTGCAGCGGGTATTGCAGCGTTACAAGGACCTTCAGGATATAATTGCTATTCTGGGTGTGGAGGAACTCAGCGAAGAAGATAAAATCACTGTCAGCCGGGCTCGCCGCATCCAGCGCTTTTTATCACAGCCCATGTTCGTTACCGAGGTTTTTACCGGTAGAGAAGGCAAATACGTGCCGGTGAAAGAAACGGTGCGCGGTTTTAAGGAGATTCTGGAAGGTAAATATGATGACCTGCCCGAGCAGGCTTTTTACATGGTGGGCACCATAGATGAGGTGGTGGAGCAGGCTAAGAAACTGGAAGCTAGAGGTGAAGTGGAGGAAGAAGCGAAGAAAAAAGCAGCCGAAGGAAAAACAGACAAGAAAGCTGAGAAGCCAAAGGAATAGAGAATGGCTACCATTAAACTTGATATTGTGACTGCGGAGCGGGCGGTTTATTCAGGAGAGGTGGACATGGTTATCGCTCCCGGGGTGGAGGGACAACTGGGCATTTTACCTCACCATACTCCTCTGATGACTATGTTGCAGGCGGGGGAGCTGCGGATAAAGAAAGGCGGGGAGGAAATTTCCTTGGCGATTTCTGGCGGCTTTCTGGAGGTAAGACCGGACCGGGTGGTGGTTCTGGCTGATGCGGCAGAGAGAGCTGAGGAGATTGACGTGGCAAGAGCAGAGGCAGCCAAGCGTCGGGCTCAGGAGCAGCTGGCAGAAAGGCGTGCCCCAGGGATAGATATGGCTCGGGCTGAAGCCGCACTTCAGCGCTCTCTGGCTCGTCTCAAAGTGGCGGCGATGGCGAGAAGGAGAAGAAAAGTAACTTAAAAGACCACCATTAAAGCTAGCTGGTCGCTTTTTGGTTTAAATTCAGCAGCCCCTCAATCGGTTCGATGACTATCTGCCCTTTATCAAGGTCAACCGATTTCACCACATCCTCAATAGCGGGAATGAGGATTTCTCCTTTAGCATTGCGGACTAGATAGACATCATTACTTTCCGTGGTTAAGATTTCACTGATGTTGCCCAGTAGTTCCCCCTGGGTTGTCCATACCTCAAGCCCCAGCAGCTGGAAATAATAGTATTGCCCTTCGGGTAAAGGTTGGACTTGATGATGTGATATTTCGATAGCCTTGCCCCGGAACTTTTGGGCTTCCTCGATGCTATTGATGGTGCTGAGCTTGATAACTAGCTTTCCCTGCTGCCACTCAGCATCTTCGATGGTCATTGGTTGACGGTCGATATAGACTTCAGCACCGGGGGCAAAGCGCTGGGGGAAATCAGTTTCTATTTTTACCTTTAACTTACCCTTGACACCCCAAGGGGTCAAAATAAGACCGATAGTGATAAATTCCAAATCGGAATTATAGAATTTCAAGTCTAACTCTGGTAGCAGCTTTAGCTGCTTTCACCCTGAGCAAAGTCCGCATAGCTTCAGCAATCCGGCCCTGCTTGCCAATGACTCTTCCCTTGTCCTCATCGGCGACCTGTAGTGTTAGTTTGAGTAAGCCTTCCTCGTCAGTGTTCTCTTCAACTTTCACGGCATCAGGTGCGTCAACGATTGATTTGGCAATGTACTCTACCAGTTCTTTCATGCTCTCTCCTTGTGAAGCGGCTTCTTTCATGTTTTTGGTTTCTCCTTGCTTGTTTTGGATTTTTCTAGAATGCCTGCCTTGGTTAGTAATCTGGCAGCGGTATCAGTCGGTTGGGCTCCTTGGCTTAACCAGTGTCTGGCTTTTTCTTCGTTAATGACCACCGTTTCTGGTTCAGTAAGGGGTTCAAAGTGTCCAATGATGTCAAGGAAGGCTCCATCGCAGGGTGAATGACTATCAGCGACAACAATTCGATAGCTCGGTTTGCTCTTGGCACCTACACGTCGCAATCTGATTTTGACCATTCTTTGCTTGACTTTCTTTTTCCCTATTATGCACTATTATCTTAAGGCTGTCAATGGTGGTTCAAAAAATTAGTTGCCAGGTGGTCATATTGAAGCTATAATCGAGGTATGAAGGTGGTGCCATTACATAGCTGGCAGGTAAGTGTTCCCCAGGCTTTAGACATACAGATAAGTCTAGCCGCCAAGGTTGCCAAGGTTAGTCAGGTCATCAGCCCCCGTTTTATCGCTGGGGTGGATATCTCAGCACCTAAAGCACAGGGGGAGGCTAACGGCGCTGTGGTTGTTTTAAGTTATCCTGAACTTAAGCTGGTGGAAATGCAGGTCGTCAACGAAAAAGTCGGCTTTCCTTATATTCCAGGGCTATTGTCCTTCAGAGAATCACCATTGGTCCTGGCGGCCTGCGAGAAGCTCAGTATTACCCCTGACCTTATCCTGGTTGATGGTCAGGGAGTCGCCCATCCCCGCCGCATGGGTCTG
>CAZUSN010000024.1:0-5947 GCA_964623035.1 uncultured Dehalococcoidaceae bacterium
ACACGGTTAACTTCCGGCACTTCATTGACAATGCGATTTGAAATCCTTGCCAGGACATCATAGGGGAGGCGAGCCCAGTCAGCGGTCATGGCGTCTTCACTGGTCACGGCACGGATGGCGATTAAATAGCCGTAGGTTCGATAGTCGCCCATGACGCCAACGCTTTTCACGTCAGGAAGGATGGTGAAGCTCTGCCATAGCTGGCGATAGAGCTTTGCCTTTTTAATCTCATTCATGAGGATAAAGTCAGCGCCGCGCAATACTTCGAGCTTCTCCTTGGTTACCTCACCGATAATACGGATGGCTAGACCGGGTCCGGGGAAAGGTTGCCGCCACACCATCTCTTCGGGAAGACCCAACTCCAGCCCCACCTGACGTACTTCATCCTTGAACAGGTAGCGCAGTGGTTCAAGCAGGGTGAGGGTCATTTTGGCTGGTAAACCACCAACATTGTGGTGCGTTTTTATCTTGGCAGAGGCAGTGCTCACTGAAGAAGTGCTCTCGATGACATCCGGATAAAGAGTCCCTTGCGCCAGAAAATCAACCTTACCCGCTTTTTGTGCCTCTTCTTCAAATACCCTGATAAATTCCTCACCGATAACTTTGCGCTTCATTTCGGGGTCAATCACCCCTTTTAGACGCTGAAGGAATCTTTCGCTGGCATCAACGTAAAGGATATTCATCCCCAGGTTTTGTTGAAAGACTCTGAGCGTTCTTTCCGCTTCCTCACGACGCAGCAAACCATTATTGACAAAGATGCAGGTAAGCCGGTCACCAATTGCCCGGTGGATGAGAGTGGCAACCACTGCCGAATCGACTCCGCCAGAAAGGGCACAAATGACCTTGCCTTTACCCACCTGTTCCTTAATTCGAGCGATACTATCATTGATGAAGTTGCCTATCGTCCAGGTTTTCTTGCAGCCACAAATGCGGTAGACGAAATTCTTCAGTATCGTTTTCCCTTCAGGAGTATGGGCTACCTCGGGATGGAACTGGAGACCAAATATCCCATTACCATTGCCCATCACCGCCACCGGTGAATTCTCAGTATAGGCAAGGGCAGTGAAACCTGGCGGCACTTCCTCGGTTTTATCGCCGTGGCTCATCCACACCGGGGTGGAAGCTGGCACATCAGCGAATAAGGGGGAGTCCGGATTGCTTAAGTGCAGGATGGCATGTCCGTATTCGCGTTTTGTTCCTGGTGTCACCTGTCCACCCAGTTGTTTTGTAATCACGTGCATCCCGTAGCAGATACCTAATACCGGCAAATGGCTTTCATAAATGTAAGCTGGAGCCAGAGGGGCACCGTGGTCATAAACGCTAGCTGGACCTCCGGAGAGAATAAATCCCTTGGGACTGAGGTGAGCTATCTTTTCCCAGGGGGTATCATGGGGTAATAGTTCGCAGTAGACCTGGCATTCACGCACACGGCGGGCAATGAGCATGCTATACTGTGAGCCAAAGTCAATGACAATTATCGCCCCACGCTCGGCACCAGATACCGCTTCCTCTGCTGCCGCCGGCTGTTCACCGCTTATCTCCTTGGCAATCTCCAGATAAGTGGAGACTTCAATATCGCCGGTGGTGGCTACCCGATGGCTATCTGTTGTTGGTTCTGCTCTTTTTTCAACCATGTTTATAGAACCTAGATTACCACTATGGTATACTACCGTCAAGAGGCAAAAGGCTCACGGCGGGGCAATGTCAGATTCTCCACTCATCCGACAAAATTATCTTTTTTTGAGCGGTAGTCCGGCAAACACCTTCAGTTTTGGCAAGCGGGTAGGGGGAAAGCTGGCAGCGGGTAGCGTTATTGCCTTAATTGGGGAGCTGGGCTGTGGCAAAACGCTGTTCACTAAAGGTATCTGCGTGGGATTGGGTGTGCCGGAAAGGGCAGTAAACAGTCCTACTTTTGCCTTTGTCAACGAATATCAGGGAAGACTTCCCGTTTTCCACATCGACTTATATCGGGTTGATGACCTCACGGAAGAATTCGGGATTGGAATATTGGACTATATCTCCAGAGCGGGGTCCGGGGTGATGGTGTTGGAATGGGCGGAAAAGGCTCTTCCGCTCTTACCCGATGACCATTTGCAGGTGCACTTTGAGGTAATTTCGGCACGGAAACGTCAACTCAGGCTTACCGGTTACGGGCAAAAATTTGGTGATTTATTCAGGGAGCTTGGCGAGCTATGAGAGTTCTGGGCATAGATACCTCAGGATATGCCAATGCGGTCGGCATTGTTGCTGGTAACCGAGTTCTGGCTGATTTCAATTTTGAAGCCAGAACCGACTCTCTGGAGAAAATTGTGACCAATATTGATTTGGTCTTAAAGAAGGCTGGGCTCAGTTTGGGGGATATCGATGGATTCGGGGTTGGGCTGGGACCAGGGTCGTGGACAGGAATAAGGGTGGGAGTGACGGTAGGCAAAATCCTCGCCTACAGCCACAAAAAGCCTATTGCTGGAGTATCAACCTTAGAGGCACTGGCTTATAATGCCCGAAAGACGCCAAATCTTATTTGCCCCATTATTTACGCCGGTGCCAGAGATACGGTATATGCTGCTTTCTATCGGAGCAGAAATGACGCCATCAGCCGGGAAGGTGAATATTACGTTGGAGATATACTGACGTTAGCCAAGATGGTCAAAGAGTCCGTGGTTTTTGTTGGCGCTGGGGTAAAAACCTATATCCAGTCGGTCGTGCCGGTACTCGGCTCCTCAGCGGACATTGCCGCAATTGAAGATGTGCCCAAGGGGGCTGTCGTTGCCTTGCTGGCAGCCGTTCGCCTGGAGCGTGGCGATAGCGATGATGTTCTTTCCTTGGCACCGCTCTATTTGAAAGAGTCAACGGCTAAGGCTTTTGTCAATAAATATTCCCGAGTTGCTCAGGCAAAAGGTTAGGATTTGATTCATGTTGGTCTTAGGCATTGAAACTTCCTGCGATGAAACATCCGCTGCTCTGGTCGCCGACGGTAAGACAATACTGTCTAACATAATTGCCACTCAGTTGGACCTGCTGCAAAAATTCGGTGGCGTTGTCCCGGAAATCGCTGCCCGCCGACACACCGAGCTTATTGGCTATGTCATTGACGAGGCTCTTGATTCTGCCGACAAGACGCTAGCTGACGTCGAAGCGGTGGCGGTTACGGCAAAACAGGGACTGGTTGGCTGTCTTCTGGTTGGGGCAGCAGCAGCAAAGACGCTCAGCTATTCTTTGCGCATTCCTCTAATTGGAGTGCACCACATTGAGGGACATATTTTTGCTAACCTGCTGAGCAACCCGCAAATACCCATGCCCCACGTTTGTTTGACGGTCTCGGGCGGTCATACCATGCTGGTCTATGTTCGGGGTTATTGCCAATACGACTTGCTCGGCAGTACCCTGGATGACGCTGCCGGTGAAGCTTTTGACAAGATTGCCAAATTTCTCGGGCTCGGCTTTCCCGGGGGACCGATTATTGACAGGCTGGCAGCTCAGGGTAATCGGAAAAAGTTCAACTTTCCCCGGCCGCTATCGAAAGCGAAAACGCTGGATTTCAGCTTCAGTGGCTTGAAAACGGCGGTCATCAATGCTTTTAAACATCGAATTGCCAAAGGTGAAAAATTACCTCTGGAAGATATTGCAGCCAGCTTCCAGGAAGCGGTTGTGGATGTGCTGGTATCCAAGACTTTACAGGCTGCCTTGCCGAGGAGGGCATCAGCGATTAGCGTCACTGGCGGCGTTTCCGCCAATCGACGATTAAGAGAGGTGTTTCGAGAAAGCTGTCGGCAGGAAGGAATTGAGGTGTTCTTCCCGGAGCTTTCTCTATGCACTGACAATGCGGCGATGATAGCGGCTGCGGGATATGCTAGACTTAAACTGGGCAAAGTGGATGACCTGAACCTCAATGTAATTCCCAACATTCCACTCGAGGTGCGAAGTGGCAGTTAAAATCGAAGCGGTTAATGCCGATAAACCTTCTTCCCGGATATTGAAGCGAGCCGCGCGTCTCATCACCAAAGGCGCCGTAATAGTATGCCCGACTGATACCGGCTACGCTTTAGCGGCTAATGCGCTTGATGCCAAAGCGGTGGTCAAGGTATTTAATCTTAAGGGTCGCTCTTATTCCAACCCGATACATGTGGCGGTGAATTCCATTGAGGCAGCGGAGAAGTATGCCTATTTGAACCAAAAGGCGTGGCATCTTGCCCGCCATTACCTTCCCGGCGCTCTAACCCTGGTATTGCCCAAAAAGGAGGTCATACCTTCCTTACTGGTGGCGGGCCGAGATACTATCGGTATCAGGATTCCTGATAATAAGGTGATATTGGAGTTAACGGCGCTGACCAGTCTGCCTCTAACCGCTACCAGTGCTAATATTAGTGGTCAGCCAACGCCTTACTCAGTGCCAGAGGTCGTCGAGCAACTGGGGGAGATGGTTGAGGGCGTGGCGCTTATCCTGGACCAAGGTCCTTTGCCGGCGCGTGGACTTTCCACCATCGTTGACCTAACGGTTAGTCCACCCCAACTCATCCGGCAGGGTAGGGTAAGCTGGCTGGAGCTTAGGCAATTCTTGCAATCGATTCCAGACTAAGTCAGATATAGCCTGTCAATGGTAGAGATTGTTTACCAACCTATCCCCCTTACCCCCTTCCCTTGGTAAGGGAAGGGGGAATAGAAAAAAGAGGGGCGAAGCCCCTCTTAGACGCTCCTGAAAAGGAGAGGGGGTAAGATTTTTAAGAGTGGATTTACCTCTATCAAAAAGGGGAGTAAAGAAAGAGAGGGGTTTGCCCCTCTCCAAAACCTCTTCCCTCTCCCATTCAGAAGGGGAGAGGGATACAGGATGAGAGGTTAGTAAACAACCTCAATGGCAATAGTTTGACAATTAGCTTTATATTGTTATATACTGTGCTATCTTTTTACACGGGCTGTGAGTGGGCTGGAGGTGGACTTTCGGAGTTTTCAGTCCGTAGCAATTTAATAGGTCTCTTTTTTATTTAAACTGAGGTGACTGAGAAGTGAAAAGTGACGTTGTCAAAAAAGGACTCGAACGGGCACCCCACCGGTCTTTGCTCTATGCTCTGGGCTGCACCCGCTCGGAGATGGACAAGCCATTTATCGGCATCATCAATAGCTTTAGTGAGATTGTCCCCGGACATATCCATCTGCGAGGCATTGCCGAGGCGGTAAAAGCCGGAGTGCGTGAAGCCGGGGGTGTTCCCTTTGAAGTTAATACCATCGCCGTCTGTGACGGCATTGTCATGAATCATCCCGGGATGAAATATAGCCTGCCCAGTCGAGAGCTTATCGCCGATTCAGTGGAGACGGTGGCTGAAGCTCATGCTTTTGATGGCTTGGTCTTTATTCCCGGTTGCGATAAGATAGTCCCCGGGATGCTGATGGCTGCTCCCAGATTGAACCTGCCCTCTATCTTCATCAGTGGCGGTCCCATGCTCGCGGGGCGCTTTGGTGGTGAGGGCAGGAAGGTTGACCTCATTTCTGTCTTTGAGGGAGTGGGGGAGGTAATCAGTGGCAAGATGACCAGGGAAGAACTGGAGCAATTGGAGCAGGTGGCTTGTCCCGGCTGTGGTAGCTGTGCTGGAATGTTTACCGCCAATACCATGAATTGCTTAATCGAGGTCTTGGGCTTGGGGTTACCCGGCAACGGGACTATTCCAGCGGTTGATTCCAGACGGAAGGGTTTGGCTCAGGAAGCCGGGCAGTTGGTGATGAAACTGGTCGCTGATGACCTCCGCCCCCGCGACCTTATTAACAATGATGCCATCTACAATGCTCTCACCGTGGATATAGCCTTGGGTGCCAGTACCAATTCAGTGTTACATCTGATGGCTATTGCCCATGAAGCAGGGGTTAGTTTTCCGCTGTCCCTGATAAACGAGATAAGCCAGCACACCCCCTGCCTATGCAAGCTGTCGCCAGCTTATGTAGACCACCAGCGCAAATA
>CAZUSN010000024.1:5957-10381 GCA_964623035.1 uncultured Dehalococcoidaceae bacterium
GATTTGGACCGTGCTGGAGGCATATCGGCATTGATGACCGAGCTACAGGGGTTATTAAAACTAGATTTAAGAACTGTGACCGGGAAAACATTAGCCGAGAATATTGCCGGCAGCCAGATTTTGGACAAAGATGTCATTCGCCCCATTTCCCATGCTTATGCTCCGACTGGTGGGCTGGCGATACTTTTCGGTAATCTGGCTCCAGAAGGTGCTATTGTGAGGAAGTCGGCGGTAGCCCCAGAGATGTTGACGCATCGCGGGCCAGCCAGAGTATTTGATTCCGAAGAAGAAGCTACCAAGGCAATTATGGGAGGTAGAATAAAATCCGGCGATGTTATTGTTATCCGCTATGAGGGTCCTAAAGGCGGGCCGGGGATGAGGGAGATGCTCACGCCTACTTCCCTTTTAAGTGGCGCTGGCTTGGATAAAGAGGTAGCTCTAGTCACTGATGGTCGTTTTTCTGGAGGCTCCCGTGGTGCTGCCATCGGGCACGTTTCCCCTGAGGCGGCTAGCCGAGGACCAATCGCTGCCTTGAGAAACGGAGATATGATTGACATTGATATTCCCAATTATGAACTTGAAGTAGAACTTAGTGCTAAAGAGATAGCCAGTCGTCTGGCGCATTTAGCTGAGTTTGAACCAAAAGCGAAAATAGGCTATCTTAGATACTATGCAGAGAACGTGTCTTCTGCCAGTACTGGAGCCGTGTTCAGCGGGTGAAGGGAGGGTACTATGAAGCTGACAGGTGCTCAGATTTTATGTGAAAGCTTGATGAAAGAAGGGGTGGAGGTTATCTTCGGCTTCCCCGGGGGGGCAGTCATACCGCTATACGATACTTTACCTCACTATCCCCAGCTTCGCCACATTCTGGTACGCCATGAGCAGGGGGCGGCACATGCTGCTGATGGCTATGCGCGGGCAACGGGAAAGGTGGGGGTGTGCTTTGCTACCTCGGGTCCTGGAGCGACTAACCTGGTAACCGGCATTGCTAACGCTTTTCTCGATTCATCACCGGTAATCGCCATCACCGGACAAGTAGCCAGAGCCTTCATTGGTAGGGATGCCTTTCAGGAGACAGATATTACGGGTATTACTCTGCCCATCACCAAACATAATTATCTTGTTCTTGATGTTAATAGCCTGGCTGGGGTGGTAAAGCAGGCTTTCCACTTAGCTAGAACCGGTCGTCCCGGACCGATTCTTATTGACGTCCCCCGGGATGTCCTCTTGGAACATGCAGAATTCATCTACCCGGACAAAGTGGATTTGCCCGGCTATAAACCAACACTTCAGGGACATCCAACACAGATTGAGAAAGCTGCCAAGATGATAAATGAAGCTAAGCGCCCCCTCATTATTGCCGGTAGAGGGGTAAATATCTCTCGGGCATTCGAGGAACTGAGACAGCTGGTGGAGAAAGCACAGATACCGGTGGTGACTACTTTATTAGGCATCGGCTGTTTCCCACAGGACCATGCGCTAAGTTATGGTATGGTAGGCATGCATGGTATGGTTTATGCTAATCTGGCGATTAATGATACCGATGTGCTTATTGCTCTGGGCATGAGATTTGATGACCGGGTTACTGGTAAAATAAGCGCCTTTGCGCCTCACGCTCGTATTATCCATATTGATATTGACCCTGCTGAGATTGGGAAAAATGTACGCGTTGATGTGCCCATAGTGGGCGATGTTAAGACAGTCCTTCAAGCCTTAAATAAATTGCTCGTCTCTACCCAGCATATCGAGTGGATTAGGCAGCTTGATAACTGGCGAAGGGAGCGCCCGTCAACGGAAATCAGAGATTGCGATGGGCTTCTGCCGCAATATGTCATCCGTAAGATTTATGAGGTGACAAATGGGGAAGCGACTATTGTCACCGGAGTTGGGCAACACCAGATGTGGGCGGCACAGCATTACTGTTACACTAAACCAAACACTTTGATTTCTTCTGGTGGCCTGGGAGCTATGGGATTCGGGCTGCCGGGAGCTATGGGAGCTCAAGTAGGCTGCCCTGAGAGCATAGTTTGGTGTATTGACGGCGACGGCAGTTTTCAGATGACCATTCAAGAGTTAGCTACCATAGTTCAGGAACGAATTCCGGTTAAGATAGCTATTATCAATAATGGTTACTTAGGTATGGTGAGGCAATGGCAGGAGCTATTCTATAAAAAACGCTATGTTGCCACGCCATTATCTTGCCCTGATTTTGTCAAGATTGCGGAAGGATATTGTCTGCCTGGATTAAGGGTAGCCCATAAAGAGGAAGTGGTTCCCGCTCTGGAACAGGCTATGAACCACAAGGGTCCTTTCCTCATTGATTTCAAGGTGGAGCCAGAGGAAAGCGTCTATCCCATGATTCCACCGGGGGCGACGGTAGCTGAAATCATCGAGGAACCGAAACAAGAAACGAAAGTCATCTCGGATTCGTCCAAATTGCGGGTGAGCAATATCTAAGTTGAGAAGGTGATAACGTGACACCAACAAAACATATTCTGCTGGCTCTAGTCGAGGATAAACCCGGGGTCCTGAACCGGATGTCAAATGTTTTCCGCAGGCGTGGTTTCAATATTCACAGTGTTAATGTGCTGGAGACCATTGAGACGGAAGGCAGTGAACGACCCGGTCTAACCCGCGTGGCTATTGTAGTGTCCGGGTCCGCAGTTGTCCTGGGCCAGGTTAGAAAGCAGCTAGAAAAGATTATCGACGTGGTCAAGGTTTCTGACATTACTGCGGAAGATTCAGTATAGGACGCCTCGGATTATTTATTGGGGGAGACAGAGGAAGAGATAACACCTGATGACGATGAAGCACATCCTAGTTGCGCTGGTTGAAGATAAGCCGGGGGTGCTTACCCGTATGGCCAGCCTCTTTCGACGGCGCGGCTTCAATATTGAAAGTATTGCCGTAGGGCATAGTGAACTGCCTGATTTATCACGTATGACCATTGTGGTCAACGGCTCAGCGAATATCTTGGAGCAGGTCAGAAAACAGTTGAGTAAGGTCGTCAATGTGGTCAAGATAAGTGATGTTACTGGAAATGACATCACCGCTCGTGAACTGGCACTGGTCAAAGTTAGAGCTACTTCTTCGACACGCAGTGAGATTATTGAGATTGCGGACATATTCCGGGCTAATATCGTCGATGTGGCGGCTGATTCTTTAACCATTGAGATCACCGGCGATGAAGATAAAGTCGATTCTCTGCTGAATTTACTCCGTGGTTTTGGCATCAAGGAGGTAGCCAGAACCGGTCGTGTTGCCATGCTGCGGGGTGGCACAGGTCAGTTAAGGACGGGGGGAAAGAAAGCCAAAGCGGCTAGTGAAGAAGTAGAGGAAGAAGAGCAAGAAGAGCAACCCTGAGGATTGCTTATCAAGATAGGTTGGCTGAAAATTTTTTAAGGCTGCCAAGCCAAAAATAAAATATTTAAGGAGGAATTTATAATTATGGCAAAGGTCTATTATGACAAAGACGCTAACCTGAATTTACTGAAAGGGAAGGTGATAGCCATTGTCGGCTATGGCAATCAGGGACGCGGTCAGTCATTAAACCTCAAGGACGGTGGCTTTGAGGTGGTGGTGGGGCTGCATGAAGGTAGTAAGAGTCGGGCGAGAGCTAAAGCTGATGGTGTTAAGGTAGCCTCTGTGGCTGATGCCGCTAAAGCTGCCGATATTGTGATGATGCTGGCTCCAGATAACCTACATCAGGAAATCTATAATGAATCAGTTGCCCCGAATTTATCTAAAGGCGATATGCTGATGTTTTCTCATGGTTTTAACATCCATTATGGACAGGTTATCCCGTCGCCTGATATTGATGTCACCATGATAGCACCAAAGAGCCCGGGCAATCTGTTGCGGGAGTTCTACACTCAAGGTCAAGGTGTGCCCGCACTGCTGGCGGTGTATCAGGATGCCACCGGTCAGGCAAAGGACAAAGCGCTTGCCTATGCTGCCGCTATCGGCTGTGCCCGAGCTGGAGTTCTGGAGACAACCTTCGCCGAAGAGACTGAGACTGACCTTTTCGGAGAACAGGGTATACTCTGCGGTGGCGTTACTGCTTTGCTCAAGGCTACTTTCGAGGTGCTGGTAGAAGCTGGCTATCAGCCAGAGTTAGCTTACTTCGAATGCTTGAATGAGCTCAAGCTCATTGTTGACCTGATTTATAAGGGTGGCATAAGCTTTATGCGTGATTCGGTGAGCTATACTGCCCAGTATGGTGACCTCACCCGGGGACCCCGGGTCATTGATGACATGGTGAGGGAAAATCTGTGGGAAATCTTAAGCGAGATTCAGGATGGCACTTTTGCCAGAGAATGGATTCTGGAAAATCAAGCTGGTCGTCCTGTTTTTAACGCTTTGAAGCGCAAGGACAGAGAGCATCCCATTGAGGTGGTAGGGCGTAAGCTACGAAAGATGATGCC
>CAZUSN010000024.1:10481-14729 GCA_964623035.1 uncultured Dehalococcoidaceae bacterium
ATAAAATCAGAAAGCTATTCGTATAAAATATTAGGGGGACTATGGACAGGGTAATAATTTTTGATACCACGTTGCGTGATGGAGAGCAGGCAGCCGGGGGAAGCCTGAATCTGAAGGAAAAGCTGGAGATCGCCAAGCAACTGGAAAAGCTGGGGGTGGATGTCATTGAGGCTGGCTTTCCCATCAGTTCTCCTGGTGACTTTGAAGCAGTCAGGCTCATTGCCCGGGAGGTGCGCCAGCCAATCATCTGCGGTCTGGCACGGGCCAAACCGGAGGATGTTGACCGTGCCTGGGAAGCAGTCAAAGAAGCGGCACATCCGTGTATCCATGTCTTTATCTCTTCGTCAGATATCCATCTCATGCATGGCATGAAGAAGAGCCGTGATGAAGTCCTCCAGATGTCCCGTGATATGGTAGCCCGGGCAAAAAGCTACACTGAAAACATAGAATTTTCACCGATGGATGCCAGCCGAACTGAGCCAGCTTACCTCTATCAGATTCTGGAGGTAGCTATTGACGCCGGAGCTGTTACCGTAAATATCCCTGATACCGTGGGGTATGCTATCCCGGATGAATTCGGCAGGCTAATTGAAGGCATTTTCCAGAATGTGCCCAATATCAATCGGGCGGTGGTCAGCGTCCATTGTCATAATGACCTGGGGCTGGCGGTGGCTAACAGCCTGGAGGCAATTAAACGTGGCGCCAGGCAGGTAGAGTGCACCATTAATGGTATTGGCGAAAGGGCAGGCAATGCCTCCCTTGAGGAAATTGTGATGGCTATTAAGACTCGCGGCGACTTCTTTAGCAACTTGAGGACCAACATCGAAACAAGACAGATTTACCGCACCAGTCGATTGGTCAGCGAGCTAACCGGTTTTTCCGTGCAGCCGAATAAAGCCATCGTTGGCGCCAATGCTTTTCGTCACGAGTCAGGGATACATCAGGATGGGGTCATCAAAATGCCCATCACCTTTGAGATAATTGACCCCAGAACGATAGGCATCCCAGCCAGCAGTCTGGTGCTGGGCAAGCTCAGCGGACGGCATGCCTTAAGGGAGCGACTGGCAGAGCTGGGCTACAGCTTGAATGAGGAAGACTTCAACCGCGTCTTTCACTCTTTTAAGGGGCTGGCGGACAAAAAGAAAGAAGTCACCGACCGTGATATTGAATCTCTGGTTGCCGAAGAACAGCGCACTATTTCTGAGGTTTACCATCTTGACCGCCTCCAGGTTTCCTGTGGTGACCGGGGTATCCCCACTGCCTCAGTGGTTCTTATTGGCCCGGATGGTAAGGAACAGGCTGATGCAGCTCTGGGTACCGGCCCTGTGGATGCAACATTCAAAGCTATCGACAAGATAATGAAGGTGCCCAATACCCTTACCGAATTCAGTATCAAGTCGATCACCGAAGGTATCGATGCCATTGGCGAAGTGCTGGTCAGAATTGAAAGCGAGGGCATAACCTATACCGGACGAGGGGCGGATACTGATATTATCGTTGCCAGCGCCAGAGCTTATATGAATGCCCTCAACAGACTGTTTACTGCCCGGAAACACCAAGATAAGGGCTGAGATGATAACAGTGGAATTGATACTGCGGCTCCTGTTAGCCTGTGCTCTAGGAGCAGTCATTGGCTACCAAAGGGAAAGGGCTGGTAAACAGGCCGGGCTGAGAACACACATGCTTATCTGTCTCGGCGCGGCTCTTTTTGCCATAATTTCCACTTATGGCTTCGGAGTTGCCAGTGACCCAGCCAGAATTGCTGCCGGGGTAGTGGTTGGGGTTGGTTTTCTTGGGGCGGGGGTTATTCTGCACCGTGAGGGAGGGGTTGTGGCGGGACTGACCACAGCCGCTACTGTCTGGACGGTGGCTGGCATTGGCTTGGCGGCTGGAGCTGGACTTTATATCGTCTCAGTTGTGGCTACTGCGCTGGCACTGGGAATATTGTTTATCCCGCATTCAACTGGGTAATCTCTCAATATCTCCAGGTAATCCGTTAGAGGAAGGATGCTGAAGTGACTTTAGCTGAGAAAATATTGGCGGCTCATGCCGATAAGAAAAAAGTAAGCCCGGGTGAATTTGTTAATGTCCGGGCGGACCTTGTTCTATCCAATGACATCACGGCTCCGATTGCCATCAAGGAGTTCCAGAAAATCGGGGTAAGCAAAGTCTTTGACCCGAAAAAAGTGGTGATGGTGCTTGACCATTTTATGCCCAGCAGGGATATTGCCTCTGCCGGGATGGCTAAAATGATGCGTGAATTCTGCTCCCAGCAAGAGGCGATACTCTTTGAAGTGGGTAAAGGTGGCATTGAACATGTGCTTTTGCCAGAACAGGGTCTAGTGCTTCCCGGAGAGGTGGTTGTCGGGGCTGATTCACACACCTGTACTTATGGTGCCCTGTGCGCCTTTGCTACGGGCATGGGGTCAACGGACATCGCTGCTGCCATGGCTACCGGAGATATCTGGATGAAGGTTCCCCCGACGATTAAATTCGTTTACCACGGAAAACTGGGGAAGTGGGTAGGAGGCAAGGATTTGATTCTTTACACCATTGGCAACATAGGTGTGGATGGTGCTACCTATGCGGCAATGGAATTCACCGGGGAAGCGATTGATAATCTTTCCATGGATGGCCGTTTCACTATGGCTAACATGGCTATTGAGGCTGGAGCTAAAGCCGGTCTCTTCAGGGTGGATAATAGGACGCAACTTTACATAAAATCAAGGACACACCGTTCCTATAACGTTTATGAGCCAGACGGTGATGCTGAGTACTCTCAGGTCATTGAGTATGATGTCTCCGACCTTGAACCTCAGGTTGCCTTGCCTCACTCGCCGGCTAACACCAGACCGGTCAGTGAGGTAGGGGATATAGAAATCGACCAAGCGGTGATTGGCAGCTGCACTAATGGTCGCCTTGAGGATTTACGAGCCGTTGCCCAGATATTGAGGAGAAGAAAGGTGCACCCCGAGGTACGTGCCATCATCATCCCCGGTTCCCAGCAGGTATATTTTGATGCCTTAGCGGAAGGTCTTATCGAAATATTCGTTGAGGCAGGTGCTGCCGTCAGCACGCCGACCTGCGGTCCTTGCTGTGGGCTTCATATGGGGATTCTGGCTGACGGTGAGCGGTGCATTTCGACTACCAACCGCAATTTTGTGGGTCGGATGGGCAGCCCTAAGTCTGAAGTTTATCTGGCGGGTCCAGCCGTGGCTGCCGCCAGCGCAGTAACCGGCCGCATCAGCAGCCCCGAAGAAGTTGTCGGATGAGGAGACACTCTTGCCGGAAAAAGCTAAAAAATTTCATTTACGGCGGAAAGATAAAGAAATCGCCAATATTGATGAGATTGAAAAGATAATCAGAAAGGCACAAGTCTGTCGCCTTGGCTTGGTTGACGGTGATGAGCCTTATGTGGTTCCGGTATTTTTTGGCTACGAGAAAAATGCTCTCTATTTTCACTGTGCTCCAGAGGGACGGAAAATCGAACTTCTAAAGAGAAACAACAAGGTCTGCTTTGAAATAGATACCGATGTAGAAATAATTGCCACAGAACGAGCCTGTGGCTTTACCGCAAAATATCGGAGCGTTATCGGGGTGGGCAGAGCTCATATCCTGGAAAGTGATAAGGATAAAATCCATGGCTTGAACATGCTGATGAAACAATATGCTGAAGGTGAGTTCAGCTTTCCCAAAGCTAAGGTGGACCAGGCTTTGGTGGTGAGAATTGATATTGAAAGCGTTACCGGTAAGCAATCCGGATATTGACTTTTGGCAGGAGGGGAATTATGGCTAAGACACGCAAATCCTGGCGAGAAAAACTGGCTGACAGTAAAGACCTGCCCAAAGTTGTAGAAATTGACGACAAAATGAGCAAAAGATGGGGAAGGGGCACGGTGGTTATTCCCGCCCCGATAGAAGTGGCTGAAATTATGAGAAAGGTGCCTCGTGGTAAACTTATTACCATAAATCGGATTCGGGAGATTCTAGCGCGTAAACACAGCGCCAGCATCGGCTGTCCCATAACCACCGGCATTTTCGCCTGGGTTGCCGCTCACGCTGCTGCGGAAGCCGCCGCCGAGGGAGAAAAGGATATCACCCCATACTGGCGGACGCTGAAATCAGACGGAGAACTCAACGAGAAATACCCGGGAGGTATCGAGGCACAGGCTGCCCGTCTAAGAGGAGAAGGGCATACTATTGAGCCGGGTAAAGGCAAAAAGCCGCCTAAAGTGAAGGATTTTGAGA
>CAZUSN010000025.1:0-14540 GCA_964623035.1 uncultured Dehalococcoidaceae bacterium
ACCACAGAGAAAAGTATTTTCGTGCATAAATGGGATGATGTCCTAGGGATTCTTCGGAAAGTCCATGGCAAAGAGGCCGAAGTCGTTGTCTTCCCCAATGCCGAGATTCAGTATTGCCAGTGAGGTTGGGCTGATTAGAATCTCAAGACGAGCAGGACTGTTACAGATAACTCAATACCAAATCCCCTACCAGGGAGTTTCTTTCTCCTTCAGGGTTTCAATAAGAGCATCAACCGTGATTGCCGCCAGGGTCATCGTCTGAAAATTTCCTCGGACGCTCAATCTTGTTGCCAGCTTGGCCATAACTTCATTACTGGGTGCTTCTAGTATATTGACAAAATCATACTGGCCCAAGAGGGCATACTGGTCAAGGATTTTGACCCCCATAAGTTCCACCTCTTTATTGATTTCCCTGAGTGTCTCCGGGTCATCCTGCACCGCTCTTCTTCCCGCATCAGTCAGTGTCGTCAGCATAACATAGACCGGCATGGCTCCCTCCTTTCTCGGCGGAATCTCCAACTGTATTATGTAGGCATGATTCGCCTATTTGTCAATGCTTCCTCGTGTTTCCCAGATAGCAAGTTATGGTATAATGTGGCAAAGATGCTGAAACTACTATCTGGGAATGAGGCTCTTGCTTTAGGAGCCTACCACGCTGGTGTCAAAGTAGCTACCGCCTACCCCGGAACCCCAAGCACAGAAATACTCGAAACGATAGCCCGCTTTGACGATGTCTACGCGGAATGGTCAACAAATGAAAAGGTAGCTATGGAGGTAGCCATGGGGGCAGCCTATGCCGGGGTTCGGGCTATGGTTTCCATGAAACATGTGGGGCTGAATGTGGCTAGCGACCCCTTTATTGCCGCCTCAACCACTGGCATTAAGGGCGGACTGGTGGTGATTAGCGCCGATGACCCGGGAGCTCACAGTTCTCAGGGCGAACAGGATAATCGCCACTATGTCAAACTGGCCAAAGTGCCCATGCTGGAGCCCAGCGATAGCCAGGAAGCCTACGACTTCATGGCACATGCTTTTGACCTCAGTGAACAGTTTGATACCCCTGTGCTGATGCGCACCACCACCCGCATCTCCCACTCCAAGTCAGTGGTTGAAGTTGACCGAAGCCGAGAGGTTCCCACCAGACAGCCAGCCTTCCAGCACGAAGCAGCCAAATATGTTATGTTGCCAGTTCACGCCCGTCTCAGACATCCTTTGATGGAAGAACGCCTAGTCAAACTGGCGGCTTATGCTGAGACCTCCCCACTGAATCGGGTAATCCGCGGCGAGCGTCAACTTGGCGTGGTGACCAGTGGAATTGCCTACCAGTATGCTCGGGAGGTCTTACCCAGGGCTTCTTTTCTAAAGTTAGGTATGACCTACCCCCTCCCCCAGAATTTAATCCGCCACTTCGCCTCTCAGGTAGACCGGTTAGTCGTTATCGAAGAACTCGACCCGTTTCTTCAGGAGAATATCCAGGCGATGGGGATAAAGGTCACCGGGAAGGAATTCATCCCCAGGTTGGGCGAGCTGAATCCAGACATCATTGAAGAAGCCGGTCGACAGGCTGGTCTGTTGACCGGTGTTTCACCTCGACAAGTAGAGACAGCCCCAGAACTGCCCAGGCGTCCTCCCCTCCTCTGCCCGGGCTGCCCGCATACCGGCATATTCTTTGTTCTCAGCACTATCGGACAGCGTGCCAGACTAGCCAAAGCCAAAGAAAAAACACCTAAAGAAGCCAAACTAATTATCACCGGAGATATTGGCTGCTATACCCTCGGGGCTTATCCTCCCCTTCTTGCCCTGGACACCTGCGCCTGCATGGGTGCCAGCATCGGTCAGGCGTTGGGTATGGAGAAGGCTGGTGTCAGCGATAAAGTGGTAGCTGTCATTGGCGATTCTACTTTCTTGCATGCCGGCATCACTGGCTTGGTCGATGGTGTCTACAATAAATCTCAGATAACCATCATCATTTTAGATAATGGCACCACTGCCATGACCGGACATCAGGAACACCCTGGCACCGGTATCTCGGCACAGGGCAAAGAGACCCGGAAAGTGGTGCTGGAGCAACTGGTTCGTGGCATCGGGGTCAAGGATGTCAAGGTAGTCGATGCTTTCAATATGAAGGGCTTGAGAGAGAATGTTAGAACTTCTCTGGATAACCCTGAACTTTCGGTGATTATTGTCCGCGGCGCCTGTTCAGTACGCATCCCCAAGCGCGGTGAACCAAGAGCTATTGATATTGAGAGATGCAACCTTTGCGGCGTCTGTCTGATGCTGGGCTGCTCGGCGATTCAAAGAGAAGATGAGCAGATTTATATCGACCCGATGTTATGTGTGGGTGAGGCGTGCACTATTTGCCAGCAACTCTGCCCCCGACAGGCCGTAGCTCCGCAGTCAAAAATCGCCCATAAGGTGACCAAATGAAGAAGCTGGACCTGCTTATCACTGGTGCTGGCGGTCAGGGAATTATCCTGGCCAGCGACATTATCGGTGAGACTGCCATGGCCGCTGGCTATGATGTCAAAAAAACCGATACTATTGGCATGGCGCAACGGGGCGGCAGTGTCCTCAGCAATGTGCGCATCGCCCGCCAGGTATGGTCGCCTTTGATTAAGCGAGGAGAGGCAGATTTATTGCTTGCCCTGGAGAAATTGGAGGCTGCCCGGTGGGCCAGTTACCTCCGTCCTGGAGGCATAGCCATAGTAAACAACCAGGCACTGCCACCACTATCGGTCAGTTTAGGCAGTGCGCGCTACCCCAGCGACGAAGAGATAATCGGTATCCTGAAACAGCGGACAGACCGCTACTACATCATCGAGGGCACCCAGCGAGTCAGAGAGTTGGGCAATATTAGAACGCTCAACATGTTTATGCTCGGCTGTGCCTCCCTTTTCCTGCCATTTAAAGTCCAAGCTTGGAAGGATAGTATCTCCCAGCGGTTACCCGCCAGCCTCCGACAAATCAACCTCATCGCCTTCAACCAGGGCAGAAAGGAAGTTAAAAGTGTCTGTGTCTGAAAGAGTGCGCAAAGGCATGTCCTCGGGTTCATGGATTCGGCGCATGTTCGAGGAAGGAGCCGAACTGAAAAAACGTTATGGCGAGGAAAATGTCTTTGACCTTTCCCTGGGCAATCCAATCATGGAACCCCCGGCTGAGTTTCGTCAAGAATTGAAGAGACTGGCGGAGCACCCTTTATCTGGCATGCATCGCTATATGAGCAATGCCGGCTATGCCGAGACCAGAGTTGCTGTTGCCAAACAGCTTTCGCTGGAGACCAGCATCAAGTTCACTATGAATGAGATTATCATGACCTGTGGGGCGGCGGGAGCTTTAAACGTGGTGCTCAAGACAATCCTCAATCAGGGGGACGAGGTCATTGTCTTTGCGCCTTACTTCGCCGAATATGTTCACTACATTGACAACCATTATGGGGTAGCTAAAATTCTCCCCACTGATGAGCAATTCGCCCCCAGACTGGACACTCTGGAAAAAGCCATTAGCAAAAAGACCAGAGCGGTTATGGTAAATTCTCCCAATAATCCCTCGGGCGCCGTTTACCGCCAGGAGAGGTTGCGCGAGCTGGGTGAGCTGCTCCGCAAAAAGGAAGCTCAATATGGAATACAGATTCTGCTCATCAGTGATGAGGCTTACCGCAAGATTATCTATGACGGCTTAAAATATCCGTTTCCTCTGCACCACCATACTCAAAGTCTCATCGCCACTTCCCATTCCAAAGACTTAGCCTTGCCCGGCGAGCGCATTGGCTACATTGCTATCCACCCCGAATGCCGTCACCGGGAAGAACTGGTAAACGGCTTCATTCACGTTAACCGGACGCTGGGCTTTGTCAATGCCTCGGCTCTGATGCAACATATCGTGCGCCATCTTCAGTCGGTAACCGTTTCCGTGGCGGAATATCAGCGGAAAAGGGATTTCCTCTACAAAAACCTCACCGAGATGGGCTACTCTATTGTAAAGCCGCAGGGGGCTTTCTACATGTTTCCCAAATCGCCGCTGGAAGATGACCTCAAGTTCGTCAGGGAACTACTGCAACTCAAGGTGCTGACCGTGCCCGGGCAAGGCTTCGGGACACCGGGCTATTTCCGCATCGCTTACTGTGTTGAAGACAGGGTGCTCGAAGGCTCCTTAGCTGGTCTCCGAGAGGCAGCAAGAAGATTTGGTCTAGGCTAGTGACTATCATAAATAAATATGGAAAAGAGGAATTTAAAATGCCGGAAGAGGGGAAAAATATCTCTGACACCGTGGAGGAACTGAGAGCCCAAGCCAAGGCTGAGCCTATTGCCTCCTTCCTCGACATGCAATTGGTGGAACTATCCCCGGGCTACGCCAAGGTATCGCTCAGGGTGTTACCGCAACATTTGAATTTCAATAATTTTATCTTTGGTGGCATCGTCATGGCGGTGGCTGACCAGGCTTTCGGCTATACTGTTAACTCGGTTAAACGACCCAACGTCGCCTCACAATTCAATATCCACTTTATCGCACCAGCCAAAGTGGGAGATGAGCTTATCGCCGAAGGACGAATAGTGAGGAGTGGCCGGCGGGTGAGCATCGCTGAGATGACGGTGACCAACCAAGAGGGAAAGCTCATCGCCAGAGCGACGGGGACAACAATTCCGGTAGATTAAAGACTTTCAAATTGAGGCTGTTTAGCAACCTATCCCCCTTGCCCCCTTCCCTCTCCCCCTGGCAAGGGGAGAGGGATAAAGGGTGAGGGGTTACCAAACAATCTCTATGATTAAATATTGACAGCTTTATTTTCATTATGGTAAACTTGCTTCCTGTCAGCAGTTTGAACACAGATGGAAACGACTTGTTACCGATTGGAGAGAAGAAACTTCGTCTTTAGCGGGCGCACCGGGGTGCGCTTGGGGGATTTCGAATGTAAATTTAGCCAATAAGCATGTATCAACAGTATAAGAGTACCTCCCAGGCGGGAGGTATTTTTTTAGGCAGAGAATTTTAGATGGACAACTACGAAACTATTCCAAAACTAATCAAGCGCAATTATGAAAGATGGAGCCAGCGGACGGCTATGGCGATGAAGAACCTCGGCGTCTGGCAGAGGTATAGCTGGCAGGAATACTACGAGAAGGTAAAATACTTTTCCTTGGGACTGCTCAGTCTCGGGCTGGAACCAGGTGATGTGGTCTGTATTATCGGGGATAATGAACCGGAATGGTTCTGGGGGGAGTTTGCCACTCAAGCTGCCGGCGGCATTGTCACCGGGATATTCGTTGATTCAATTCCATCTGAGGTGAAGTACATCGCCGAGCATTCCGGCGCCAGGTTCGCCATCGTCAATGACCAGGAGCAGACAGACAAGTTTCTGGAAATCAAAAATGAACTGCCCAATCTCAAGAAGGTCATCTACTGGGACCCCAAAGGATTGAGGAACTATGATGACCCGCTCCTTATTTCCTTCGCTGAGGTAGTTAAGCTGGGCAAAGAATATGAGCGAACACACCCCGGTCTGTTTGAGCAGAATATGGCTAAAGGCAAGGGCGACGACACCGCCTTCATCTACTATACTTCTGGAACCACAGGGCTACCCAAAGGAGCCGTGCTCACTCACCAAGCCCTCATCAATACGGCACAAGCTTTCGTTGACCGCTATCCACTAAATGAGAACGATGACCTGATTTCTAACTTTCCGGCGGCTTGGGTGGGAGATAGCTTTTTCGCCACCATCCCCCATCTACTCAGTGGGGCAAGATTGAACTTCCCCGAAGAGCCGGAAACCGTCGCTGCGGATACCCGGGAAGTAGGACCCAACTTTGTCATCTACGGACCCCGTCAATGGGAAAGCCTGGTCAGTGAGATTCAAGTGAAGATGTATGATGCCCATCCCCTGAAGCGCTTCTTCTATAGCCGATTCCTCCCCGTAGGCTACAAAATGGCTGATTTCCGCCTCCGGGGTAAGAAACCTAACCTGTTCTGGCAAGCCCTTTATGGAATTGCCTATCTCTTTTTGTTCCGAGCTTTGAAAGACCAGCTCGGGTTAAGTAAGGTCAGGTTTGCCGTCACCGGGAGTTCCGTCCTGAGTTTAGACACCTTCCGACTTATTCACGCCATTGGCATTGAGTTAAGGCAGAATTATGGCAGCACTGAAGCCGGTCTAATCTCCTCTCACGGCAAAGGGGAAATCAAATTTGAGAGCGTGGGACGGCCGGCGCTGGGCACTGAGGTCAGGATAACTGATGAGGGAGAACTCCTGGTCAGGAACAGCAGTCTCTTTATCGGCTACCACCGAGACCCCGATAAGACCAAAAAAATCTTGGTAAATGGCTGGTGCCGCACCGGCGATGCGGTCAATATCGATGAAGATGGACACCTGCTGTTCATCGAACGGCTGGACCATATGGGACAGTTAAGCTCTGGCATCAAATACGCTCCCCAATATGTAGAGGGTCGGCTGAGGTTCAGCCCTTATATCAAAGACGCTATGGTCATCGGGGGAAAGGATAAAGATTTCGTCTCAGCAATAATCAACATAGATTTTGGCATGGTAGGCAAATGGGCAGAACGCAACCACATCCCCTTCACTACCTTTGTTGACCTTTCGCAAAAAGAAGAAGTGGCTGAGTTAGTGCAGAAGGACCTGATACGAGTAAACAGCTATCTGCCCGAACCAGCCAGGGTCAAGAGGTTCGTCCTGCTGCACAAAGAGTTTGATGCTGATGAAGCGGAGCTCACCCGAACCAGAAAGCTGAGACGGGAGTTTATGGAAGAGCGTTACAAACAATTAATCGCGGCAATGTATCAAGATGGAAAGGAGATAACGGTCCAAGCCCCGGTAACCTACCGCGATGGGAGAAAAGGGGTAGTTACCACCAGCATTAAGGTAAGGCAAATTTCTTAACGAGGCATAATAGCAAGTGGCTCAGTTACTTCAGTTTCTCATTACTGGCATAGCAGTAGGCATGGTTTACGCGCTAATTGCGCTGGGTTTTGCCCTCATCTGGAAATCCAGCAGCGTGGCTAACCTGGCACTGGGGCAAATCGTTTTGGTTTCTTCCTGGTTTACTTATTCCATGCTGGTACAGGCCCAGTTCCCACTCTGGCTGGCTTTCCCCCTGGTTGTCCTCTTTGCGCTGGCTTTAGGCTGGACAATTGAGCGGTTTACCCTGCGCCCTCTCATCGCCCAGCCCATTTTAGCCCTGATTACAGTGACATTGGGCATCGGCTACTTTATTGAAGGTGTGGTCACTTTCATCTGGCCCTGGAGTGTAGATGCGCTGCCCCGCCTCTTCCCCAGAGAAGTTATCCACCTCGGTCCCGCCGTGGTTTCCCAAGAATATGCCTGGGTAGTCGGTATCTGCTTGACTATATTTGCCCTCTTAACCCTGTTCTTCCGCTACCACAAGATGGGCATCGCCATGAGAGCTACCGCTGATGACCAGATGGCTGTTCAAGCCTGTGGCATCCCGGTAACCGCCGTTTTCTCCCGGTCATGGATGTTTGCCTGTGTGGTGGCTGCCATCGGCGGCATTCTCATCTCCAGCATCGGCGGCATTACCCACGGTCTGGTTGAGACCGGGCTTAAGGCTTTCTCGGTGGTAATTCTGGGCGGTCTGGATTCATTCGTTGGTGCCGTTATCGCCGGCCCAATCATCGGACTCTGCGAGAGCCTTGGCGGTGGTTACCTTACGCCTTTTCTCTGGGCTGGAGTTAAGGATATTATTCCCTTCGTCATCATCATCATTGTTATGATTATCAAGCCCTACGGGCTATTTGGGGAAGTTCGCATCGAGAGGATATAGTCGAATGACTCTGCCGAGTGGTATCCGAAATTATACTTATGCCCAAGATATGGCAATTTTGCGCACCAAAACCCATTGGGCGCTATTTTTTGGCTTTTCGGCCCTTCTGCTTACCGCTCCATGGTATCTGGGCAACTACTGGCTGGGGGTAACCAATCTCATTGGCATCACCCTCATCGCCGCCACCGGGCTGAACATACTGACTGGCTACTGTGGACAACTATCGATTGGTCATGCTGGCTTCATCGCCGTGGGAGCTTATACCTCAGCCGTGCTGACCAATCGGCTGGAACTCCCCTTCCTGGTGGGGCTAATCGGCGCCGGGTTTGCCGCCGGAATTATCGGGCTCATCTTTGGACTCCCCTCAGTAAGGGTTAAAGGTTTTTACCTGGCCATCACCACCATCGCCGCCCAGTTTATCATTATCTGGGTCATCAACCACTGGTCAGAGGTAACCGGTGGCTTTGTTGGCATCAAGGTACCCTATGCTTCCATCGCTGGTTTTGTTTTCCGCAGCGAAACAAGTCAATTTTACCTTATCTTTGCCATCGTTATCCTCGGCATCTTCTTTGCCAAGAATCTGGCACGGACAAGGGTGGGCCGAGCCTTCATCGCTATCAGGGATAATGACTTGGCCGCCGAGGTAATGGGCATCAACCTTCTTTACTACAAGCTGCTTGCCTTCTTCATTGGCTGTTTCCTGGCGGGAATTGCTGGTGCTCTGCTCGCCCACTGGATTGGCTTCCTCAATGCGGAGCAATTCAGCCTGACGGAGTCAATATTGTACATCGGGATGATAATTATCGGTGGTCTGGGCACGACCATTGGACCTATCTTTGGCGTAGTCTTCATCCGGCTTCTCCAGCAGATACTAACTGTGGAAATCGTGCCCTTCCTGGAGAGGACTTTTACCATGCTGCCCGCTGGCTTTGCCACCGGTGTTACCCCAATGCTATTCGGGCTGGTCATTATCCTGTTTCTCATCCTTGAGCCGAGAGGGCTGGCCCATCGCTGGACATTGTTCAAGTCAGCCTATCGGCTCTGGCCATTTTCGTACTAGCTTGAGGAAGGAGGTATAGACTATAATGTAAAATGTTCAGAATAGGAGAGATACCTTAAATCTGGAAAGGAGAAAAACAAAATGACACAAAAGAAATTACTGGTTTTAGCTGGGGTTATCTGCTTAGCACTGACATTGATTATACTGCCAGTGGTAAGTGCCTGCGCTGGTCCTGGCGGAAAAACGATAAAGGTGGGCATGACTACGCCTTCCACCGGACCGGCTGCCGAAAAAGGAGCCCCCATGGGACACGCCAATCTTGATGCCATTGAGTATATCAACAAGGAACTTGGTGGCGTGGCTGGCTATCCTATTGAGGTTTTGTGGCTGGACAGCAAATATGATGCCAACCAGGTAGTTACCAATGTCAAAAGATTCATGGACCAGGATTGTGTCCTGTTTACCACCGCCTCATCAAAAGAGATGTCGGCATGTATGGAAATCGCCAACCGGGCTAGTTTCCCGGGCATCGCTTCCTTTAATGCCCCAATATTGCACCGCCCACCGCAGCACATCTACGGGCAGATGCCAGACTATGGTGATGACTGGACCGCTTTTGCCAGATACTATATGAAAAATATCTGGAAGGGTCCGGGAAAGCCCAAGATGGTCCTGCATCTGCTCAACAACCCCACTGGCTATGGAGCTCGGGATGCTGCCAAGGCAGCGGCTGATGAGCTGGGCATTGAGATTTTGGAGCCTATTTATGAGCATACGACCACGACTACCTCTGAGATGGAATCTGTGACCCGAATTAAGGAGCAAAAGCCGGATGTCCTGTATATCTCCAGCACGCCAGCTCCGACCGCAATCATCATCAAGAATGCTGTCGAGCTGGGGCTGTATCCTGGCATCACCATTGGCTTGGGACATGCCAGCATCACCAAGGCACTGGTTGACATCGCCGGAGCTGACATTGTGGAAGGTATCTATGGGGTATTTCCCACCGTCAACTGGGGTGATAATGTTCCCGGCATGGCCAAGATGACAGAATACTGTCAGAAGCTGCACCCCGCAGACTATGGCAACATGGACTACATCACCTCCTGGGCACAGAGCCTAATCATCGCTGAGATACTCAGGCTAGCTATAGCAAATGCTGGCTATGACGTGCTAGCTAAGGGGGGTGAAAAAGCCTGGCAAGCCATTGAGGCTCAGGGTATCCAGAAGCTGAATAATTTTGACGTCGGTGGACTTCATGGCCCGGTGACTTATACCCCGGGGGATAACCGATTGTCGAAATCGGTGCGAATTTTCCAGATACAGAAGGGGGCAATCGTTCCCATAACTGACTGGATTGAGGCGCCACTGGTCAAATATGAGGAATTCGACTGGTTCGGTAAGTAGTTAGTAGGGACAGGGGCTCCGCGATTGCGGAGCCCCTCTGGGGAAAAGCCAAATATGCTCAAGATAAATAATATTGAGGTTACTTACCTCAATGTTATCCGGGTGCTGCATGGTGTTTCTCTGGAAGTAGCCGATGGCTCGATTGTTGCCCTGCTTGGGGCAAACGGCGCCGGTAAAAGCACCACCCTCAAAGCCATCTCCGGTCTCCTCCATGTTGAGGAGGGGGAGGTAACCGAGGGCAGCATTCTGTGGAACAAGGAAAGAATAGACAAAAAAAGCGCCGAGGAAATAGCCAAGCTGGGCATCATTCAGGCGCTGGAGGGGCGGCGGGTTTTTGAACACCTCACTGCCGAAGAAAACCTGCTGGTCGGCGCTTATAAGCGTAGAGACCATCATGCGGTGAAACAAGACCTGGAAATGGTCTATCACTACTTTGCGCGACTCAAAGACCTGCGACACAATATCGCTGGCTACTTATCCGGAGGCGAACAGCAAATGCTGGTCATTGGTCGGGCGATGATGGCTGCCCCCAAGCTCATGATGCTGGACGAGCCGTCATTGGGTCTGGCACCACTTCTGGTGGAAGAGATTTACGATATCATCAATCGGTTCAACCTGGAGCAGAAAACCTCAGTGCTGCTGGTGGAGCAGAACGTCAGGATTGCCCTCAGTATCGCTCACTATGGTTACGTCATGGAAAATGGCCGGATTGTGCTGGATGGCTCGGCTGATTTCCTCAGAAATAATGAGGATGTCAAGGAGTTTTACATTGGGCTATCCGCCATGGGCACGAAAAAGAGCTACCGTGAAGTAAAACATTATAAGAGGCGAAAGAGATGGCTCTAAAGGGTAAGCCAGATGAATATTTTGATGAACTGGAGATAATGCCCGCAGAGGCAAGAAGCAAATACTTTGACCGGAAATTGTCAGAGGCAGTAGCTCACGCTTACCGTCACGCTCCCGCAGCGAGGAACATCTTCGACCAGGCGGGAATTCGCCCAAGACAGATTCGCACCGTAAAAGACCTGGAAAAAGTGCCCATAACCAGAAAAACTGACTTGATAGACTTACAAAAGAAAAACCCGCCCTACGGTGGCTTCCTTACCATTCCCCCTGAAGATATTGACCGCGTTTTTCTCTCACCCGGTCCAATCTATGAGCCCATCCAGCACGCCGGCATCAAATGGTTTGCCAAGTCATTCTGGGCAGCCGGATTTAGAAAAGGAGACGTGGTGGTCAACACCTTCACCTACCACCTTTCCCCCGCCGGCATCCTCTTTCACGAAGCGCTGAGAGACTGTGGGGCTACCGCGATACCCATGGGCACAGGCAATACCGAGATTCAGATTCAGACCATGCTCGACTTAAAAGCTACCGGGTTTGTGGGCACGCCCAGCTTCCTGATGACCATAATCAAAAGGGCTGAAGAAATGGGTTACAGCTTCCGGCGGGACTTTTCTCTCCGCCGTGCCTGGTTCACTGGCGAGATGCTGCCGCCCTCGCTGCGCAAAACTTTTGAGGAGAACTATCAGATTGATACCTACCAGACCTATGCCATTACCGAGACTGGAGGTGCCCTCGCCTACGAATGCCGTGAGAAATCGGGTATGCACCTTATGGATGAATACGTTATCGAAATCGTTGACCCGGAGACAGGAAAACAACGAGGTCCAGGAGAAGTCGGTGAGATAGTGGTAACGCCGGTACATAATAAAGTCTGGGGGCTTATCCGCTTCGGCACCGGTGACCTGTCCTCATATATCACCGAACCCTGCCCCTGTGGTCGCACCGCCCACAAGCTGACTGGTATCATCGGTCGAACCAGCGATGCCGTCAAAGTCAGAGGCATGTTTGTCGTTGCCCGGCAAGCAGAACAGGTATGCCTCAGTTTCGAGCCAGTTTCTCGATTTCAAATCGTGGTGAATCGCCGGGAACAGCGGGATGAAATAGCCCTTAAGCTTGAGCTAAAGGAAGAAGCTGCAGAAAAAGACAGGCAAAAATTAGCCAGCGAATTGAATCAGAAGTTTCAGGCTATTTGCCGGATTAAACCAGACCGAGTTGAATTTGTCAAAAAGGGAGCCATTAAGCCAGATTCACCCAAGATAGTTGATGAGAGAACCTGGAAGTGAGCCAGTTCTTACTTAGTGCCTTTCTTCTCCCAGATAAGCAGCGATGACTTCCGGATTATTTCTGACCTCAGCCGGGGTGCCTTCAGCAATCTTCCGCCCAAAATCAAGCACCACAATCCGGTCCGCAATATCCATAACCACTCCCATATCGTGCTCGACGAGAACAATGCAGTTGACTCCGTCCCTGAGCACCGGTGAACCAGGATAGGTCTCCCCTTGCCCCTCAAAGATGTCAATGATAAACCGGGCAATGTCTTCTTTTTCTTCCAGGTTCATTCCTGCCATCGGCTCGTCAAGAAGGAGCACTTTTGGCTCTATGGCCAGGGCTCTGCCCAGCTCCACCCGCTTGCGCATGCCATAGGGAAGCATGCCCACTATTTTCTTGCGGATTGGCTCGATTTCCAGAAAATCGATGATGTCTTCCACCGTCTTGCGATGCCTGATTTCTTCCTCATGAGCCCAGCCAAAGTACAGAGCACTGCTGAGGAAATTCTGCTCCATCAGGACATGCCTCGCCGCCATAATATTGTCGAGGGTGCTCAACCCGGTATACAGTTCAATATTCTGAAAAGTTCGCGCCAAGCCCAGCCGGGCTGCCTTATCGGGTCGGATTCTGGTTATTCTCTTCCCCTCAAAATATATTTCGCCCTTCTGCGGCTTGTAGAAGCCATTGATGCAGTTCAAAAGACAGGTTTTACCGGCTCCATTCGGTCCGATAATAGCCAGGATTTCGTTCTCTCTTATATCCAGACTGACATCAGTCAGCGCCTTTACGCCACCGAAGGAAAGAGAGAGATTCTCAATCCCTATCTTTACCCTTTTTTCTTCGCTCAATTTCAGTCGCCCTCTCAAGGCTGTTTACTAACCCTTCACTCTGTCTCCCTCTCCCTTTAATAAGGGGAGAGGGAAAAGGTTTTGGAGAGGGGCGAAGCCCCTCTCTTACTTTTACTCCCCTTCCCTTACCAAGGGAAGGGGGTAAGGGGGATAGGTTAGTAAATAATCCCCTCCTCCTAATAGACAGCCAGCTATTTCGCTTGGGCTTCCTCGGCGAGCAGCTTATCCCGGTATTGAGTCAACCGACGACAGGCTGAACCTTCGCACTTTAATTGTCTTTCCTGCTGCTTAATTTTCTTTTGGAGAAACTTTGCCGCTTCTTTGCTGGGCTCACCATACTTCTGATAACCAGTACATTTCGCTGACCCGTCTCTGTAGACCAGCAAAGTCACTTCACCATCAACCGCATCACAATAAATCGTGGCTGCAGTCACCTGCCAGTTTACCATAGCTCCCTTAGACAGTTTCCCGTTTGATACCGCTATTAATATTACTATTATTACAGATTGGAATTCAAACCACCTGAGTTCTGGAGACTCTTTATCCGCTCATCCTTGACATCAGGCTGGGGCATGCCTACAATACAGCAAGCAGAAAGGAGAAGCAGCCATGGTAGCATATAAGCAAGACCATACCCATATAACCAGCCCTGACCCAGATAAAACGGTCGAGTTCTACACACAAGTTATGGGAGCTAAACTAATCAAAGACCAAGAAAGCTCAGGTTTGAGGCTAATCGACCTGAACCTCGGCGGAATCCCAATTCGAATTTCCCGAAATACCGGGGCAGATAAAGCCTGGAAGGGGCTTCGCTTTGGACTGCACCATCTTGGGCTCACGGTGGACAACATGGAAGAATTTGTCGCCAGGATGAAGTCCAAAGGGGTGGAGTTCGTCGTTGAGCCATTTCAACCCCGACCTGGAGTTAAGCTCGCCTTTATCAAAACCCCGGACAATGTGCTTTTCGAGATTATTGAACAAAGCAAAGATTAAGCAGAAGTCCAGCTTCAATTACTGATTTACTTTTTTCTTCTGCTGGGCTAAAGACGCTGCCACTTCTATGGCTGACCTCAGGTTATTGGGGTCGGCAGTGCCCTTCCCCGCCTTGCCATAAGCCGGCCCATGGCTGGGCGTAGTGATAATTATCGGGGAACGGACAAAGATAATGACGATTTCACCGAAGCCAGTCATCTTCAAGGCGATATTCGCCTGGTCATGATACATATTGACCACGCCATCAAACTGCCCTTTAAAAGCACGAACATAAACGGTATCAGCGGGGATAGGCCCGGAAATGTCATATCCTTTTGCCCTGGCTTCCTGAATGGCGGGAGCAATCTGGTCAATCTCCTCCCGCCCCACCGTGCCCCCTTCTCCGGCATG
>CAZUSN010000026.1:0-14265 GCA_964623035.1 uncultured Dehalococcoidaceae bacterium
CTCAAGCCGTGGCTGATTTTAAGTCGGGCAAGGAGCAGGCACTTAAGTTTCTCATCGGGCAGGTGATGAGGGCGACCAAAGGTCGTGCCAATCCCGCTCTGGTGAATGAAATATTGAAGAGAAAACTTGCTGGAGACTGAAAAGGGAGAGAAGGGGTAAGATGCAAACCTATTTGAACGTAGCTCAGATAGTACTGGCAGTAGCCTTAACGCTGATTATTTTGCTTCAGGTTCGTGGTGGTGGTCTGGGAGGCATCTTCGGTCAGGCAGATACCGTCTATCGGACGAAGCGGGGTCTGGAAAAGACGATGTTTCAGTTGACCATCGCTTTAGCTGTCCTGTTTGTGCTCATCTCCATCATCTCGCTCAGACTTGGCTAGCCACTTTCCCCGAGGGCTGGGGTAAAAATTTGGCTTGGAAACCAATAATTGCCCCATTTTTTGGCTTACAGGTATTGACAAATAGCCATATGTCTGCTACTCTGCTTCACAGAATAATAAAAAGGAGGTCGAAAAATGCCCCAAGCTTATTGCATGAAGTGTCGGAGAAAGGTCGAGATAAGGAATCCTCGACCGGTTATCCTGAAAAACAAACGCTCAGCAACACAGGGGGTTTGCCCCAGCTGCGGCACCAAAGTCTTCCGTATCGGTAAGGGGTAAAAATTTAATCTAACCCTCTAGTATCAAAATTTAATATTTGAGCATTATCTAATTTGCGGTAATTCGGGAGCAAAAGGGTTCGCTTTCGGAATTTCCCCAAAAAAGTTTCATTATGTTCCTGAATTAAATAGGAAAGTTTGTTTATAGAAGCTGGTGTTATGGTGAGAGAAGGCATTGTCTTTGGCAGTGCCTTCTTTCTTTTGATATAAGTTGATATAATCAGTATTGTGTATGTTGGGTGGTTTTGTGGTGCCACACCATGTTATCTCAAAGTAGGGAAGACCGAGAGAAGCGGGTCTCTTTGCTTGTGTCTGGTATCGGTCATAGTCTAAAATAGCAAAGGGTAGTAGATGGGACAAGTTCTCTCCACCAAACATTATCTGCTTTCGTGGCTTACTTTGTTTCGCTTAGGTGCTACGGCAAGAGGAGTTCTTCCCTTTCTGCTAGGTGCGGTCATTGCCTGGAGTCAGGGAAATCCGCTCAATTTGCCAGTATTAGCCCTTTCCTCCGTAGCGGTTGTTTTTGTTATGCTGATGACTTTCCTGATTAATGAATACTACGATTACGAAGCTGACCTGTTAAATAAAGAATTTCACCGACTCTCCGGCGGCAGCCGGGTTTTACCGATGGGCCTTATCCCCAGGCACCGGGCACTAATTGCTGCCTATGTCTGCCTATTTATTGCTGCAGTCATTGGACTCCTGCTCCAGTTCTATTACCGAACCGGCCCTTTTACCATCCCTCTCGGCATATTGGCTATTTTCATTGGCTATTTCTATACTGCTAAACCTTTCCGATGGGCATACCGTGGGCTGGGAGAAATAGCTATCTGGTTTTCCTGCGGCTGGCTGGCAACCTTTACCGGTTACTATCTGCAGACTGGACACTTTAATACCGTTACCACGCTGGCATCTTTGCCGGGAGCTACCAGTGTTTTCCTGGTCATTTTGGTCAATGAAATTCCGGATATTAACGCAGACCGGATGGTGGGCAAACGCAATCTGGCGGTCAGGCTGGGGAAGGAAAAGACGGCTCTCCTCTACATCGTGGCTCTGATATTATGCTATCTCAATATCATCGCCATCATCTTTTTTGAGGTGCCTGCCATCACCGGCTTTCTATCCCTCATCCTGGTGCCATTGATTATCTGGAATATTATGACCATTAAAAAGCGCGGTCTGGACAACACTAAGATACAGGAAGGGCTGAGCCTGCGAACTATGCTCATTGACCATTTAATCACCATTATCTATACTGTAGGCTTCATTGTTGCTGGGTTAAGCTTGCTCACCATCAGAATTGATTATTTAATAGTAATAGCTCTTGCCTATATTTTTGTTTTCGGGCTGGAAGGATTAGGACTATTTTCTTCAAAAATGGTCACACAGCAGTAAAACCTTTTTACTGGCCGCCTACACTGATGTTGCGGCAGGCAGCCAGTGCTCTGTTTTTTGGCTACCTTGTCGGCTGGAGGAAGCTCCCCCACTGGCTGATGAAGGGTGGCAAGACATTACCTACCGCCGCGGGCGCCATTGGTATGGGTTGCATCGGCTTTCCCATTCATCCGGTCTGGGAGGTAACCAACGCCTGTAATCTCAAGTGTGAGCAGTGCCATGCCAGCTCGGGTAAGCCTCTGACCGGTGAACTGAGCACTGAAGAGGGCAAAAATTTGCTGGATAGCATGGCAAGAATAGAAGAGTTTCGCATGCTTGCTTTTGGCGGCGGAGAGCCTTTGGTCAGACCGGATATTTTGGAGCTGGTCGCTTATGCCCGCAGCCTGGGGCTGGAGATATCGATTGCCACCAACGGCATGTTGCTCACTCCTGAGATGGCAAGGGAATTGAAAAAGATGGGCGTAGCCAACATTGCCGTGGGGCTTAATGCTAATGACGAGAGGATTCATGAGCAAATCACCCGTGTCCCTGGCTCCTTTGCCCGGTCGAAGCAGGGCATTTACGCCACTCTTGAAGTCGGCATGAACCTGCAGATAAATACCACGGTGATGAAAGAAAACCGCTCGGCTATCCCGGAGCTCCTTGATTTCGCTTCTGAGGTGGATGCCCAGATTGTGCTTCTCTATCAGTTGGTGCCGGAGGGCAGAGGTGAAGAGGAGATGGAATTATCAATCAGGGAATACCGGGCGTTAACTGAGATAGTTGCGGAGCGCCAGAAAAGGAATCGGGCTATAATCGAGCCGACCTGTTCCCCTCAGTACTGGGCGTATCTTATCGGGCGTAATGGCAATAAACCGTCGAGGCTGGAGATGAAGCTGGCGGGAACCCTTTTCAAGGGCTGTGTTGCCGGCAGTGGTCTGTGCTACGTTAAGCCTGATGGAGAGGTCTGGCCCTGCCCCTTTGTCCCTGTCAGTGCCGGGAATGTGCGCCAGCAGCCTCTGGACCAAATTTGGTATCAATCAGGGCTGTTCAACTGTCTGCGGGATAGGGGTAAATTGAGCGGGGAAAAATGCGGCTCCTGCCTTTACAAATATATCTGTGGGGGTTGTCGGGGGCGGGCTTACGCCCATTTCGGGGATTATCTGGCGGATGACCCCTTGTGCTTTCTTTACCCGACCACCACTCCGGTGTCGTAGGCGAGCACCTCCAGACCAATCAGGATAAAAGCGATATTCTGCCACATAGGCTTATCTCCCTAACCGCTTATTATTAGGTAACCCACCCCCTTTGTCCCCCTCCCTTGGTCAGGGAGGGGGAAGAAATTATTTAAGAGAGGTAAAAACCTCTCTTTGACTCTCCTTATATCAGATTATCTTTTTCTCTTCCAAACTGTTCCCTTAGGGGTATCTTCTAAGACGATGCCAAGTTTCTTCATAAGAAGGTCAATAGCTTCTTCAGACGGAACGCGTTTATATATTATGGCGGTTCCTGTCTTGGTATCTTCCAAGGTAACCCCAAGCTCAGCCAGCTTATTTCGTATTTCATCAGCCCGTCGCCAGTTCCTCTCTTTTCGGAGGTTGGTGCGCTCCTCAACAAGACGATTAACACGAAGTTCAACCTCTGGAGTTGGCGGAGAACCTATAATAACAGTAGGCACTCCCGTAGATGCAACTGCTTTGATTGGTTCAGGAGTTACAACGATACCAAGTTTTAAGCCAAGAACATCACGAGCAAGCGTTGCAAGAACGTTTTTAGCCTTTTTAAAACCAATTCCAAAATCTGCCGCTTGGTTTATCGCCCGAGCTAAATCAAAGAGGGCTGCCAGCGCCTTTGGGGTGTTGAAATCATCGTCCATTGCCTCAATAAATTGCTTACGGTAAGGCTCGGCGCCAAGTGCCTCCCCTTTGCCACCAGTAGTGTCATCCCTTGAAATCACCCGCAGTAATCTTTCTACCCCTCCTTCCGCTGCCTCCAGCGCCTCCTCAGCATAGGTCAGGGGACTGCGGTAGTGGGAGCCGAGGACAAAGATGCGGATGGCATCAGGGCTATACCTCTCCAGCGCCTGTTTTATGGTGACGAGATTCCCCAGAGATTTGCTCATCTTCTCCTCGCCGAGTTGAACCATGCCATTATGCAGCCAGTATTTGACAAAAGGTTTGACGCCGGTGAAACTCTCCGACTGGGCGATTTCGTTCTCGTGGTGGGGGAAAATCAGGTCCTGACCACCCCCATGGATGTCAAGGGTATTTCCCAGGTATTTCAGGGACATGGCGCTGCATTCAATATGCCATCCCGGACGCCCGGGACCCCATGGGCTCTCCCAGGTTGGCTCGCCGACCTTGGAAGCCTTCCACAGCACAAAATCCATGGGGTTCTCCTTCTCTTCACCGGGCTCAATCCTCATTCCAGCCATCATCGACTCCGGGCTGCGGTGCGATAGTTTCCCGTAGTCAGGGACATTTCTTACCCGGAAATAGACGCTCCCCTGCGCCGGATAAGCATACCCTTTATCGATTAAGCCCTGCACTATCTCAATGATTTTGGGTAATTCTTCAGTAGCGTAAGGTGTTATATCAGGTTTGCCGATATTCAAAGCCGCCATATCGTCAAAATAGCTTTTGGTGAATTTGTCAGCCAGCTCACGTGGGGAAATGCCAAGCTTATTTGCCCGGTTGATAATCTTATCGTCAATATCAGTGACATTTTGCACATACTTGACTTTGTAGCCACGGAACTCGAGGTAACGCCGGATGACATCAAAAATGATATAGCTCATGGCATGCCCCAGGTGAGCTTCATCATAGGGCGTAACGCCACAGACATACATCCTGACCTCGTCGCTCTGAGGTCTAAACTCTTCCTTTTCACCCGACAGGGTATTAAATACCTTCATTCATTTCTCCTCCAAGGTCGCCACGGCACAAGCGGCGATGCCCTCACCCCGACCAACAAAGCCTAACTGGTCTGAGGTTTTTGCTTTGACACTCACCTGATTGATGTTGATGCCCAGTGTCTGGCTGAGCTGCTGCCTCATCTGGTCAATAAAATCTCTCAGCCTGGGTCTTTCCGCGACCACCGTGGCATCAATATTATTGACCTGCCAACCATTTTTGGCGAGTTCATCCCTTATTTTTGCCAGCAGGACCAGGCTGGAAATATCCTTATATTGGGGGTCGCCGGGCGGGAAATGGCTGCCGATATCCCCCAGCGCCGCTGCCCCCAGCAGAGCATCGATAATGGCATGGGTTAAGACATCAGCATCGCTCCAGCCACTCAGTCCCCGGTCAAAAGGTATCTCTACCCCCCCAAGTATTAACCGGCGCCCCGGAGTTAAAGAATGGACATCATAGCCGATACCAAGGCGTAATTTAGCGTTCATGTTTTTGCCAGAGCACCTCAGCTAAAGCCAGGTCTTCGGGTGTGGTTATCTTTATGTTATCATAAGTGCCCATATAGAGCTTAACCTTGTAGCCCGATTGCTCGACAAGTGAGGCATCATCAGTGACGTCACCATTTGCCTTTTTATAGGCCTCGGATATTATATTGATGCGAAACACCTGTGGCGTCTGTATTGCCCATAAATTTTGACGTGGTGGCGTCTGGCGCACTATTCTGTCGTCATCCGCGACCTTAATGGTATCCTTGACGGGAACGGCGGCGACAGCGGCTCCGGTCTCCTGGGCTGCTTCCACCCCGCGCTCAATCAAGTCCACGGTTACGAAGGGGCGAGCGCCATCATGGATTACCACCCAGTGGCAATCACCAAGCAGTTTTAGCCCCGCGGCTACGGAATCCTGGCGGCGCTTTCCTCCGAGGCAGACATGGCTTACTTTAGACCACTCTTCCTCTGCAACCAGCCTCCGGCATAGTTGCTCCTTTTCCCCGCTCACCACGACCACGATTTTAGCGATAAGGGGGCATTGCTGGAAGGGTTGAGTGGTGCGGACTAACAGAGGCTTGCCGCCGAGTAAGGCAAACAATTTGTCAATCTCACCCATGCGCTGACTCTTGCCGGCGGCGACAATCACTGCCCCAACTCTTTGTTGTTCTTCCTTTTTCATGTTTATGACCTAGGAGATTCAGGTTAAATTGAGTTTAACATATTGGCGTGAGATTTCAAATGGTGTAGAATGTCAGGTAAGGAAGCAAAATGGCTGTAGATAAATATGCTTCAAGGCGGTTTGATATTCACTCGGAAGACGCCATTGACCTGGAGGTGCTGGAGGTGATTCCCTTTGACTATCCCGGCTCGGCGACGGAAATCGTTTATGAGACCGATGAATTTACCTTTGTTTGCCCCTGGTCTGGCTTACCTGACTTCGCCCGATTGGTAATACGCTATATCCCGAACAACTCTTTAGTCGAACTCAAGTCCTTAAAATACTATTTGACCTCATATCGGAATGTGGGCATCTTACAGGAACATGCCGTAAACCGCATTCTCCGGGATTTGGTGCCGCTGCTCCAGCCTGTTTCCATGGTGGTTGAGGCGGAATATAAGGAAAGGGGCGGGCTGAAGACCAAGGCAGTTGCCCGATATGAGCGGAACAATCAGAAGAAGCAAGGAGGCGGGAAATGAAGATAAAGCATTATCGGGAAGCTAAAGCGAAGTCGGAAGTGCCGGGAGCCGAATTGCGGGAGGTGATTACTGAGGAAGACGGGGCACCCAATTTCTCCATGCGTGTTGTTGAGGTGGAACCCGGCAAAAACACCAGCTTCCATTCTCATCCTTGGGAACATGAGGTATTTATCATCTCCGGTCAGGCAGTGGTCAAAGGCGAGAAGGGGGAAACTAGGGTAACCAAGGATAATGCAGTCTATATTGCACCCAATGAGCAGCACTGCTTTGTCAATACGGGTAAAGAGCCACTGCGCTTCATCTGAGCCATTCCTCACCGCCACTAAGTTTTAGTGGCAAAACCCATCGTGACCATGTAGCTCGCATAAACCCTATTCAGAAGTTGCTTAATTGCGCAAAAGAGTATTGACGCAATTGCGTAACTGCGTTATACTTTCTAGGATAGAGGGTTTTTATGCCGGTCGTCTGCATTGCTAACCAGAAGGGCGGCGTAGGTAAGACCACCACCGCGGCGGCACTAGCCGAAGGCTTAAGCGAACACCATAAGCGTGTCTTGCTGGTTGACTGGGACCCCCAGGCTTGTCTGACCATCACCATGGGGCTCAATCCTGACACTTTAAAACGCACCGGCTATGATGTGCTGGTGGGTATCATCAGAGATAGAGGAAGCCCATCGATTAAAGATGTTATTATTCAGACCGGTGACCCTAATATTGACCTGGTTCCGTCAAACATCGAGCTATCCCAGGCTCAGCTTGACCTGGTGGGAGCTTTTACCCGGGAACTGATTTTAAAGGAGATGCTCCAGCCAGTGCGTCAGTCCTATGATTATATCCTTATCGATTGTCTGCCCAGCCTGGGGCTGATGACGATAAATGCACTATCCGCCGCCGACAAAATAATCATCCCCCTGCAAGCTGATTTTCTGGCAATGAAAGGATTGGTGCGTTTGCTCAGTACCATCATCCGGGTAAAGGATAAGTTAAACTCAACTCTCGAGATTTCGGGCATATTGTTTACCATGACCAATTCCCGTACCTTACACAGCAAAGAGGTAATGGAAGTTACCCGACGTGCCTTCGGCGACCGGATAAGAATATTTGAGGCGGTCATTCCGGTTAGTGTTCGCTTCAAGGAAGCCCCAGCCGCGGGAAAGTCAATCTTGACCTATGCTCCCAAGTCTGACGGAGCTGACGCCTACCGACTACTGGTAAAAGAGGTGATGAAAGATGAAAAGGGTTAGCATCACTGAGGAAATTGCTTACGGCAATGCTCTGGACCGTCTCGCCGGTGGTGAGAAGTCAGCACCACCGCCCCAAAGAGAGCCTGCCGAACCGACTAAGACGGCTACCATTAAGCTCTCGGTTTTTCTCGACCGTGAAGAAGACGCCTACCTTGAGAACCTGGCATCAACGGCGAAATTCACTGGTGGCAAGAAGCTGAGCAAGACCAAACTTATTGAAGCCATGGTTCGGGCTTTCCGCAATAGCAAGCTGGACGTCCGGGGCGTGAAAACTGAAGTGGAGCTTTTAGAGAGAGTAAATGCGCAATTGCGTCAATGAGTAAATGCGTTAATGAGAAATTGCGCAAAATTACTAATCTGAATATTTACTTTCTTAATCTTATTTTTTATGGTCTGACTTCCGCCTGGAATGGCTCTGAGAAAGCGTAGAATCGATTTTTAAGCCCCGTTTTAACCATCAAAGTAAGAAATTATGAAATAAGCGGTGATTTAATGACCGCTTTGTTTCACCAGCCCAGTGCTTATCGCCTCCCTCAAAGTGCTGACCGGGACGAGCTCAATATCTTTAGGAGAGGGACTGATTCTGGCGCCCGTCTTTGGCACGAGGCACTGTCTAAAGCCCAGTCTGGCTGCTTCAGCTATTCGTCTCTCTAGCTGTGGAACTGCTCTCAGTTCGCCGCTCAGTCCCACCTCCCCCATGACTACGAGGCTCGGGTCAACCACTTGGTCGCGAAAGCTGGAGGCAATAGCTAGAGCGATGCCCAGGTCAGCGGCTGGCTCACCAATCCTGAGTCCCCCGGTAACGTTAACGATAATATCCTGATTACCAAGCCTGAGTCCGACTCGCTGCGCCAGCACAGCGGTGACCAGGAGCAAGCGATTGAAGTCAACGCCATTGGCAGTGCGACGGGGTTGCCCAAAGCTGGTGGGGTTGGTCAAAGCTTGAATTTCGACCAGAAGGGGGCGACTGCCTTCCAAGGTGGCCACGACCACGGAACCTTTAGCGTCCTCCCCGCGCTGGGAGAGAAAAGCCAGTGAGGGATTGTCCACTTCGACCAATCCCTGCTCTTTCATCTCAAAGACACCGACTTCATTAGTTGAACCAAAGCGGTTCTTCACGCTGCGCAACAGGCGATAGGCACTAAAAGGCTCGCCTTCAAAGTAGAGCACGACATCGACGATATGTTCCAGGATGCGAGGGCCGGCAATCGTCCCGTCTTTGGTGACATGTCCGGCGATAAAAACGGATACAGCACTGAGCTTGGCCCATTGCATCAGTCTCAAGGTGCATTCTCGCACCTGGGTGATACTGCCGGGGGCGGTGCCCAGCTCCGGGAGATAAACGCTTTGAATGGAATCAATGACCACCAGACTTGGAGACAACTGCTCAACTTGATTTAGAATGACCTCTAAATCGGTTTCTGCCAGAAAGTAGAGCCTGTCACCGGTTATGCCGAGTCGCTTTGCCCTTAGCTTAATCTGGTGTCGTGTCTCCTCACCGGAAATGTAAGCCACTGTTCCCTTATCCTGCGCGATTAAGGCGGAAGCTTGCAGCAAGAGCGTGGATTTGCCGATACCTGGGTCGCCGCTGATGAGGACTAAAGAGCCGGGCACCAACCCGCCACCCAGCACCCGGTTGAACTCAGACAGAGGCAGAGGAATGCGGTCAGCAGCTTCGATGGTCACCTGAGATAGTTCCTGGGGTGGGTTAGCTGGGGAGAGAGGTCGGGAAGGGACAAACGTGGCGGCTACCGCTGTTTCGACGAAGGTGTTCCATTGCTGGCAGTCGGGGCAACGACCCAGCCATTTTAAGCTCTCCTTGCCACACTGCTGACAGACAAAAATCGTCCTCTTCTCTGATTTGCTCACAGTCTGACTTTACCTGATTTTGAGCAATAAGGCAAGGGAGAAAATTTTGTTGACGGGAAAATCTTTTCTCCGGCTTTAGAATAAACCAAGTCTGAATCCGCTGACGTAAATGCCGGTGATGATGGCGGTGGTAATCACGCCAGCAACATTTGGACCCATGGCAAAGGGCAAAATCATGACTTTTCTGTTTACCTGAAAGGCGCATTTTTGCGCCACCTTGGCGGTGGTGGGCACACAGGACACCGCTGCGATGCCGACCAAAGGATTGAAAGGCTCTTTCGTTATCTTGCCATAGATGAGACCGCCGACTATGCCGCCGAGTCCGGAGAGGGTAAGCGCAATCATACCCAGGATGAGCAGAAGAAACACCTTTGGATTCAGGATGATATCAACGCCGAGCAGAGCACCCAAGGTGAAACCCAAGAAAAAGGTAGAGCCATACAGGAGCGGTCCGGATAAGAATTCAATGAGTCTGGTGACTTTTGCTTCCTTAATGGCTAAGCCCACAAAGAAACAGGCAAAAAGTGGCGCCGCCACCGGGAATAACAGGGAGAGGAAGCCGCAAGTAACCGCAGTAAAGGCAAACTTGGCTCCCGGTGATACCTGCGGTATGGTACGCCAGTCCATTTCAATCGCTCTCAGCCGCCTCGGGATGATTCTCACCAGAAAGGGATAACCGGCGTAACAGACACCGAGATAGACATAGGCGACAACCGTAATGGGGACGAATAAATCTCTAGCCATCATGAGGGAGCCGTAAAGAACCATGGGGCCATCGGCGCCACCAACCAGAGCAATGGCGGCGCCTTCGTTCGGGAGCAGACCCATAGCCACGGCGATGGGCAAAGTTATTATAGTGCCGAATTCAGCGCATATCGCCAGAAAGAGGCTCATATAGGGCTTAGCCAGTAAAATATCAATATCAGTTATGGCACCGATGCCCATGAAGACGAGACAGGCGATTAAACCATTGCTGAAAGTGAAAGTGTAAACTGGCTGCAGGAAGTCTATTTGCAGGAAGTACATTATCTCTTCCACGTTGCCTGCCATGGGATTGATAAAAAGGGTGCCGAGCTGCATGGTTTCTGCTTCCATTACCATGAGGCCGCCATTCACGGCTATCATCCCTATCCCCATGGGTAACATTATCAGCGGCTCGAGGATTTGCTTATAGGAGAGGAAGATAAAGAGGAAACCCAGAGCAATAAGACCCAATCTGGCAAAAGCAATAGCGGGCTCAGTCAGGAAGAAGGTATAGATGCCTTGGAATAACTGCAGAATTATCATTGCTGACCGCCTTTAACTCTTTTGCTGGGCACTATCTGCGGCAGCACCTTTGGTGGCAGCACCTTTTCCTCCTCTCTGAACAATCAGGGCGATAATTTTGACAAGGAAAGCAACTAACAAAGCAATGACTAAGGCGATAGCATAAGCTACTAAAACGAAGAGTAACGATTTTAATACCATTGTAATCCCTAAATTATGCTTTTAACTATTATTTATTCTACTTTTCTCAATACTCGATAATGGCGATTAAATCACCGGGTTTTACTGTCTGGTCGGCAGCAACTGCTATTTTGGCGACCGTGCCACCTACGGGTGCTACTATCGGGTTTTCCATCTTCATTGACTCTAGTAAGCAGAGAACATCTCCTTCCTTAACCTGTTCTCCTGCCTTAACGTCTACGCTAAGAATCTTACCGGTAATGGGAACTTCTACCTTTTCCTGTGCCAATTTCTAAGCTCCTTTCTGCGTAGAGGTAACAGCCCTCATCTTTCACTTTGGACTTAATTATTAGCGAAGCCGCCTTTTCCTTAATTGAAAGGGCGGTTGATTGCCTCTTCTAGCTACCACCGCCCTTATCATACAAAAAAATAGCTTATTTGTCACCGAGCATTATTTTTTATCTCCGGTTAAGGCGCCTACCGCCGCGGAATGGGCCACAATTTCTTCACCCTCCAGGTCAATAACAACGGTGTCCCCGGAGCGAAACTTGCCCCGGAGCAAATCTTCAGAGAGCTTGTCTTCAATCATATTCTGAATCACCCGGCGTAACGGTCTAGCCCCGAAGATTTCATCGTAACCCTTTTCACCAAGGAAGTCTTTGGCGGCATCGGCTACCTCCAGCTTAATGCCCTTCTCTTTCAGTTGCAGGGTTACTGAAGCCAGCATCAGGTCAACTATTTGTCGGATTTGCTCTTTGGTCAGGGAATGAAAGACCACCACCCCGTCAACGCGGTTGAGAAACTCAGGTCGGAAGGTCTTCTTCAATTCATTCAGCAGGTTTTCCTTCATTTGCTCATAGGCTTGCTGACGGGTTTTTGCCTCACTGCTTCGTGAGGTGAAACCAAGAGTGGTTCCCTTTCTGATAAGCTCGGCACCGATATTGCTGGTCATGACAATGATGCTGTTGCGGAAGTCCACGCGGCGTCCCTTAGCATCGGTCAGATGACCATCATCAAAAATCTGGAGCAGCAGATTAAACACATCAGGATGAGCCTTCTCAATCTCATCAAGAAGTATGCAGCAATATGATTTACGCCTGACGGCTTCAGTTAATTGCCCGCCTTCTTCATAGCCCACATAGCCCGGCGGTGCACCCACCAATCGGGATACGGCAAATTTTTCCATAAACTCAGACATGTCAAGCCGAATCAGGGCATCTTCACTGCCAAACATAAATTCGGCGAGGGCTCTGACTAACTCTGTCTTGCCCACCCCAGTGGGGCCGAGGAAAATGAAGTTACCAATCGGGCGCCTCGGGTCCTTGAGTCCGGCTCGGGCTCTTCTTATTGCCTTAGCAATGGTATTGATTGCCTCATCCTGACCGATAATCCGATGGTGGATGACCTCTTCCATTTTGAGCAAACGACCGGTTTCATCATCGGCTAACTGCACCACGGGGATACCGGTCCACATGCTCACCACTTCGGCGATATTTTCGGCAGTAACGACCGGCTTTTCCTGCCCTTGCTTGGACCGCCATTCCTCCTCCAACTGCTTTATCTTTTCCTCGATTTGAAGCTCCTGCTCACGCAGTTCTGTAGCGCGGTCGTATTCCTGAGTTGCCAGAGCAGCATCCTTATCCTTGCGCTTAATTTCAGCAAGCTGCTTTGCCTCCTTCAAGGTGATGGGCATGGTGTGGAACTTGATCCTTACTCTGGACGCTGCCTCATCAATCAAGTCGATGGCTTTATCCGGCAGAAAACGGTCAGGTATGTATCTAGCCGCTAACTTGGCCGCAGCATCTAATGCCTCATCGCTTATCGTCAGGCTGTGATGCTCCTCGTAGCGCTCTTTAATGCCACGCAGAATCTCCAGCGTCTCTTCCACCGAGGGCTCTTCCACCAGAACCGGCTGGAAGCGGCGCTCCAGGGCGGCATCCCGCTCCACATATTTACGGTAATCGTCAAGGGTGGTAGCACCAATGCACTGCAGTTCTCCTCTTGCCAGTGATGGCTTGAGGATATTGGCGGCATCAACTGCCCCCTCGGCGGCACCGGCACCAACCATGGTGTGAAACTCATCAACAAAGAGAACGCAGTTTCCGGATGTCTTTATCTCGTCAATGACCTTTTTAACTCGCTCTTCAAACTCACCCCGGTACTTTGTCCCGGCAACCAAGGTGCCCATATCCAGTGCCACTATCCTTCTATCCTCCAGTGTCTCTGGGACATCGCCAGCGATGATACGGTGAGCCAAGCCTTCAACAATGGCGGTCTTGCCCACACCTGGTTCACCGATAAGTGCGGGATTATTCTTGGTTCGGCGGCTAAGGATTTGAATTACCCGCTCTATTTCTTTGAATCGTCCAATAACCGGGTCCAGTTTTCCTGCCCGGGCCGCTGCCGTGAGGTCAACACCTAGCTGGTCCAGAGCAGGGGTACGGCTTTGGGCACGGGCGGCTCTAGACTTGGGCACACCCTGGCTGAGAATATGGACAGTTTCGGCTCGCGCCCGTTCCAGGGTAACCCCAAGGCTTTCGAGAACTCCAGCGGCTACCCCTTCCCCCTCACGTAATAGCCCTAAAAGCAGGTGCTCAGTGCCAATATAGTTATGGCCCATCTGCCGAGCCTCATCTATGGCTAATTCAATGACTCTCTTGGCTCGGGGAGTAAGCCCGGTTTCCCCGGTGCTTGGTTTTTCTCCACGCCCGCTGATGAACTCCACCGCGGAACGCACCTTATTCAAGCTCACCCCCAGGTTAACCAGAACTTTAGCGGCTACTCCCTCCTCCTCACGTGCCAAACCAAGCAAAATATGCTCCGTGCCAATGTAATTATGGTTGAGTTGTCGGGCCTCTTCCTGGGCTATAGTAAGAACTCGGCGAGCTCTCTCTGAAAATTTCTCAAACCGACTGGACATTTTTCTCCCTAGAACTAACCTATGCTGGCTAATTTATAGTGTAAAGCAAATAGGAAAGAAGGTCAAGAAGCCCCCTGGCAATGGCATATTTTCCACAAGGAGTTGCCCCCTCAGTATCGTCTGCGCTGAGGCGTTTCACTTCCGTGTTCGGGATGG
>CAZUSN010000027.1:0-14175 GCA_964623035.1 uncultured Dehalococcoidaceae bacterium
CACCAATACCGAGGGCAGCCTTCCTTGGATTTCTCGTAAGAGAGCCATGGACAGCATTGCGGCCATGACCAATGGTCAGTTCACCATCAACTTGCGGGGCGGTGGCGCCATTGTTCCCGGTTGGGAAGAGGCAAAAACCGCTGAGGCGGGCGCCCTTGACTTTGCCATCACCGCCAGCTTCGTCTGGCGGGAGGTAAGCCCGGCCGCCCCCCTGTTCAATAACGTGCTTGGTTCCACCATGTTCCCCGTCAAGTTCATGTCCTGGATGCTGAACTATGGTCATCCCCTGTTCGATGAGATGATGAAGGGCAGAAACATCGTCGGCTTGCCCGGCTGGGAAGGCACGCCGGAGATGTTCCTCAGCACCAACAAGCCCTTGACAAAGGTGGATGACATCAAGGGGTTGAAAATCCGCACCGCGGGCGATGATGCTGCCATCTTCACTAAGCTGGGCGCTAGTTGCGTATCCGTGCCCCCGCCAGAGATTTACGAGAACATGCAGCGAGGCGTCTTTGATGCCTTCCAGCTGAACTGCCCCGCCATTGACCTGTCAGAGCATCTGTATGAGGTAATCAAGTACGCCTATGTTTCACCGGTGCGCCAACCCGCCGAGTACCACATCTACTATATCAACAAGGATTCCTGGAATAAACTGCCTGACAACTACAAGGCGATATTCAAGTCCGCGGTTATGGCAGAGGCTTACCGGTATCTAAACGAGACCATCGTCGCCGATTCCGCCGCCATCAAGGAATATATTGCTCGCGGCGTTATCGTGGGCCCGCCGCCAAAGGAAATAGAGCAAGCCTTCATCAAAGCCGCCAAGGAATTCTACGCTGAGAACGTCGCTAAGGATGCCTTCTTTGCCAGAGTATGGCAATCGATACAGGACTTTGAGAAGGCCTACGACGCGACCTTCCCGAGCGGTATCTAAACGCTAACCCGGTCTCCCCTCCCCGAGGATTCCAAAGGGAGGGGAGACCCCGAAGGGCGAATCATGAGAAAGGTGCTGAAAACTATTGACCGCATATCAGAATGGACGGGGAAGATATTCCGCTGGGGTCTGGTTATCCTGGTGCTTATCGTTTCCTATGAGGTTACGGCTCGCTTTGTTTTTAATGCCCCCACCAAATGGTCTTATGAAACAGATATGATGCTCAGCGGGGCGGTCTACGCTTTTGCCTGGTGCTACGCTGTTCTGCATAAAGCCCACGTCAGGATAGATGTGTTCTATACGCGCCTGTCCCCGAGGGGGAAAGCCGCTATCGATGTCATCGGGGCACTGGTGGCTTTCTTCCCGCTGATAATTTTATTCATCTATATGTGCGTCTTCAGGACATGGCTCGCCGTTATAGACCATGAAGTTGCCAAACAGGGTTTCTGGTATCCCCCGCTCTGGCCCTATCGCACGGCGGTGACCCTAGGATTCATTCTGCTCCTCTTGCAGGGTTTTGCCCAGTTCTACCGTGATGTCTACATGCTGGTGAGGAACAAAGCCTATGATTGATATCAGTAGGGAAGCCCTTACCATCCTGATGCTGGGAGGGTTTTTTGTTGGTGTGTTTTCCGGTTTCCCTCTGGCGCTGGTCATCGGGACGGTGGCTTTGGTTGCCGGAGTTTTACATTTTGGGCCCGCCACGACAATGCAAATAGTTTACAGCCGCGCGGTGGATGGGGCCCTGTACAACTACATCCTGATTGCCGTCCCCATGTTTATCGTTATGGGGCTTGTCATGGAGCGCTCCGGCATAGCGGAAAAGTTGTTTGATGCGCTGTATATGTGGCTGGGCAGGCTCAGAGGTGGGCTGGCCATTATCGTCATACTCATGGGCACCATCATCGCCGCCACGGTAGGCGTTGTCGCTGCCTCGGTAACTATGTTGACCATTGTAACTCTGCGGCCCATGATTCAGCGCGGGTACAGCAAAAGCCTGGCTACCGGTGCCATCTGCGCTGGGGGTTGTCTGGGCATCCTTATCCCACCCAGTGTCATGCTGGTCCTCTACGGTCCAATGGCTCAGCTTTCTGTGGGGAAGCTAATGCTTGGCGCCTTTGTCCCTGGCTTTGTTCTGTCGGGTATGTACATGAGCTATATCGCCATCTACAGTCTGCTCAGACCTGAAGCGGCGCCGGCGGTACCCCCTGAAGAAAGCCAAGTTACTCTCCTTCAGAAAATAACCAAACTGCTCGTTTCTCTGGTTCCCCCGGTAATTATCGTCATGTCAGTACTGGGGGTCATTTACCTGGGGGTAGCTTCACCCACTGAGGCATCAGCAATGGGTGCTCTGGCAGCAACACTGTTGACCATTGCCTACGGCCGGTTTAACTTGAAGGTGCTCTATGATGTCGCCACAGAAGGCTTCAGGTCTGTTGGCTTTATCTTCCTCATTGTCGCCATGGCTTTGTCCTTCGTTGCCATCTTTATCGCCGCCGGGTGTGATAGAGTAATAAGCGCGGTCATGCTGGCGGTTCCGGGAGGCAAGTGGGGATTCTTCGCCATAGTGATGTTCATCTGCTTTATCATGGGCTTTTTCATTGACTGGATTGGCATCGTCTTCATTCTGGTTCCCATAGTTACCCCTATCGCCAAAACTTTAGGTTTTGACCCTCTGTGGTTTGCCATGATGATCTGCGTCAATCTTCAGACGTCCTTCATGACTCCTCCCTTCGCCTGGGCGATATTCTTCCTGAGAGGTCAAGCCCCACCCGATTTAGGTATAACCCTGGCTGACATCATACGGGGTTGTATCCCATATGTCATTCTGATATTGGTCTGCCTCGGGCTATTAGTCGCTTTCCCTCAACTTATCCTCTGGCTACCAAACCAGATGATTAAGTAAAGCTTAAGACAGTAATTGCATGGGCTAGCTTTTATATATTTATTTCCTCAACCCATGTTAGGCATTGAATACGGTATTAGACATGAGGAGGTTTTATTATGCCCAAAGCATTTGTGAATGGGGTCAATCTGTATTATGAAGTAACGGGAAAGGGGTTCCCACTCGTCTTGGGCCACGAGTTCTGCGCTGATTTCGAATCCTGGCACCATCAAGTCAGGTTTTTACAAAGGCGTTACCAGGTCATAACCTATAATGCCAGGGGTTGGCCACCATCTGATGTGCCCCCAGACCCAAAAGACTATTCCTGGGAGCATGGAGTTGAAGACCTGTACCAGCTATTACGCCATTTAGATATTAAGCAAGCGTATATCGGTGGGCTATCCCTGGGGGGATATGTTAGCTTGGCTTTCGGCATGGTTCACGCTGAGATGGCAAAGGGTTTGATTCTGGCAGCTACAGGAGCAGGTGCCTTTTTTGACAAGGAAAAGCGCAAGGAGTGGGAACGTTTGTACGAAACCCATGCGCAAAGGATAGAAACTGAGGGAATGAAGGCAGTAAAGGACGAGTATGCCAACGAGGCTAAAAGGATTCAACTCCGCCACAAAGACCCCAAGGGCTGGCAAAAATATTATGATGCCCTCGCTGCTCACTCACCTATCGGGTCGGCTCATACCATCAGGCGCTTCATTATACCTAGACCAACTATCTTTGAACTGGAACGAAAATTAAAGCAGATTAGGATACCCACTTTAATCCTGACGGGTGATGAAGATGAGCCCTGTGTTGAGCCCAGTCTTTTCATGAAACGAAATATTCCTCATTCTGGCCTGGTGGTTTTCCCGCAATCAGGGCATACTATTAATGTTGAGGAGCCCGAGCTTTTCAACTGGGCAGTACTCGATTTTCTGACTGCGGTCGATGCGGGAAGCTGGACATGAATCTACTTTTACTGCTTGACATTTCAAAAATTGCCATTTATAATCCTATCCTTGATATGCTCCTCTTTTCTCTATTTTGTAGCCTTATTCTGCTGGGGTAATGTTTCGAAGATATTAGGCAGTGCGTTCCGCACACTCGGCCTGATTTCTGTCACGTAAGTAGTGAAAAATAGAAAGGAGGTAGGAATTCATGAGAATTGATGGAGACATCTGCATCGCTTGTGAAGCCTGTATCCCCTATTGCCCCATGGAAGCAATCAGTATGAAGGATGATGTTGCTGTGATTGACCAGGAAGAATGCGTCGATTGCGGGGTCTGCCAGCGCTCCAAGGTTTGCCCGGTGGACTGCATCATCTTTGAGCCGGCAGACTGGCCCCGCTCCATAAGAGCCACCTTCTCCAACCCGAGAACAGAGCACAAGGCAACGGGAATCGCCGGGCGTGGCACTGAGGAGATGAAAACCAATGATGTTACCGGGAGGTTTAAGCGGGGGTTTGTCGGTCTGGGTGTGGAATTAGGCCGTCCCGGGATTGGCACTCGTCTCCGTGACCTGGACACAGTAGCTCGAGCTCTGGCAAAGGCAGGGGTAAAATTTGAACCGAAGAACCCCCTTACCGCGCTGATGAAAGACCCCAAGACCGGGGAACTCCCGGAAGACATACTCAATGAAAAGGTGCTCTCTGCTGTAATTGAAGCCCTGTTACCCATTGAAAAACTCGAGGATGTACTCAGCGCCTTGAAAAAGGCAACCCAGAAGATCAGTACCGTAGCCAGCGTTTGCGTAATTAACCGGGCTGAACTTAATGGGTCATATCCATTGAGGAAAAAGCTGGATGAGCTGAGCATCTTTTACCGCCCCAATGGAAAACAGAATGCTGGCTTGGGCCGACCCAAAGCCAATGTTTAAGGAGGGATGTCAATGACACATATGTTGCATCGCCAAGGAACCCGGGAGAGCTTAAGCAAAGACTATACCGTCATTATCTTACGGGCAATGGGATTTAATGACAAAGACTATCTCCCCAAATGCCAGGAGGCTCTGCGCATTGCCCGGCGCCATAACCCGGTAAACTGGGGCAGTGAGCAGAAGGGGAATATCTTTGAGTTCCCGGCGGAGGAGATCATCGCCGAGGCGAAAGGGGACTCTATGGTGGTATTTGACAACCCCGCTAATCTGACCGCGTTCCTGAAAGACCTGAAAGAGGCGGACTTGGGTCTGTCCGTGACGGTAAGCGGTCTCTTTGATAAAGTTGATGAGTGCTTCGAGAAAGCCGGATTACAACACCATACGGCTAATTTCTCCCTGGGAGTATGGGGCAGGACAGATTTACTGCCCAGCAAAGATATCCTTGAAGTCACCACCATGTGCGGACATGCCATGGTATCCAGCAACCTGGTCAAGGCTATGGTGAAGGAGATAAAAGCGGGGAGGAAGACTCCCCAGGAGGCAACTAAAGTCTTAGCGCCCAACTGTACCTGAGGCGTATTCAATCCAGCCCGTGCGGCTGAGTTGCTGGCAGCCATAGCCAAAAATAGCTGAAGTACACAGAGGGAGAACAGCATAAACTATCGCTTCTATTCACCTGTTTCCCAGTATTTGCCAGAAGTGACCGGGATTGGGACTAAAATAAAGAATTTTGACGGAGGTTGGTGAATTATGAAAGGGATGTGGGAAGAAATGATGATGCAGAAGCGTGCCAAGACGATTATCGACCTCGCTAAAGTAGAAAAGGGCGAAAAGGTCCTCATCTTATGTGACTTTCATACCGCCAGTCTGGGCAAATTGTTAGCAGCGCAGGCATTCCAGATGGATGCAGTGCCGCTATTCACAATAATACCACCGTTAAAGGCACATGCTGACCCTGTGCCAGAACCTGTTTTCAAGATGGCGATGGAGGTAGATGCCATCATCGCTCCAATGATGGTCAGCATTGGCCACACGCCACTGCGTTATGAAGCTTTGAAAAGGGGCATTAAATTGATGGTCCTTGGGGAAGTGGATGAAGCCTACCTGACCAAGGGTGCTTTTGACGTTGATTTCTACGAATTAAAGCCCCAGATTGAGAAACTGGCCAAACTGGTGACCAAAGCCAAGACCGCCAGGGTGACCAACGCTAAGGGAACCGATATCACCATGAACATAGAGGGCAGGAGAGCCCAGCCGTTCACTGGATTTGCCGAAAAGGGCATGCTTGCATCCCCACCCTGCCTCGAGGTCAACTGTGCCCCGGTGGAGGGGACAGCGGAAGGTAAAATCGTCGCCGATGTCAGCATTGAGGACCTGCCGTCACAATTGGGCTTTGTCCTGCTCAAGGAACCGGTGGAGTGCACGGTTAGCGGTGGATTCGTCAGGGATATCAAAGGCGGTCAGGAAGCTAAGAAACTGAAGGAATATCTGGCGGGCTTGCAGGACCCCAACATCTACAACATCGCCGAACTGGGGCTCGGCATGAATCCCAGCGCCAAAGCTGATGGCACCAGCCTTCTGGATGAAGGTTCTCAGGATAATATTCACATCGCCATCGGCACCAACGAATACTTCCCCGGAGGGAAAATAAGAGCCAAAGGACATTACGACCTGGTCATGTCTTTCTGCACATTGGAACTGGATGGGGTGCCAGTAATCAAGGAAGGAAAGCCGGTCTTTTAAACCATCAGGAGGAACCCCCATCTATGAACACTAAAGATAAGCCTCTTATTGCGGTTACTCCTGGCGATATTGGTGGAGTGGGTCCGGAAATCGTGACCAAGGTAGTTCTTGAAGGACCACCCCGGAACTGCCGCCTGCTCATTGTTGAGGATGCCCAAGTAATACGAGCCAGTTTTAAGGCTTTAAAGGCTCATTTTGATTTGCCGATATTCCAGAGCATAGAAGATACGGTCAAAAGTGATGCCTCGGTGATGGTGCTTGACCTAGCCCAGGGAGGTAAGGAGCTCCTGGCTCTGGGACGCCCTGATGCTAAGACCGGTGAGCTGCAGGCATTGGCTTTGGTCAAGGCAGTCAACCTCGCCATGGATGGCTGGGTAGACGGGGTTACCTATGGACCTATAGTCAAGGAGTGTCTGCACATTGGCGAGAAAAAATACCTTGAAGAGGAAGAAATTCTGCGTGAGGTGCTGGCGGCTCCAGATTTGAAAGGGGTGGGCAAGCTGGGTGGAGTCTATCGCTATACCATTGTTGAGCATGTGCCCATGAGAGAAATGCCGGACCTTATCAATAAGCAAAGTGTTTTGAAAGCGACCGAAGCTTTGCAGGAGGCTTTGCTTTCCTTTGGACTGAAGTCTCCACGAATCGCCGTGGCTGCCTTGAATCCTCATGCTGGAGATGGCGGCTTAGTTGGGCGCGAGGAGATAGACGAAATCGCTCCCGCCATTGAGGAAGCAAGGTCAGAGGGCATTGATGCCTCGGGACCCGTCCCCGGCGATACTGTGTATGTGCGTGCCCTTAAGGGTGAGTTCGATGGCGTGGTCAGCATGTATCATGACCAGGCGCTGGCTGCTTTGAAGGCAGCCGGTTTTGGCAAGATTGTCATCATCCACACACGCTGCCCCATCATTATCACTACTCCCAGCCACGGCTCAGCCTTTAATATCGCGGGGAAGGGCATTGCTGACCATAAGAACATGCGCGAAGCCATAGAAGTGGCAACTAATCTAGCTGGGCTTAGGAAACAGGTTAGCAAGTAAGGCGCGTTTTCCTCAAAGTAGCCCTTTTCTTATTTTGACATAGGTTTCCCAGTCCAGAAAACCTAAACGCTGCCCACCATCAATATCAATTGAAGCACCGGTGATCATCCTTGCTTTATCGGAGACCAAAAAAGTGACCACATTAGCCACATCTTCTGGGGCTGACAATCTCCTCAAAGGGGTTACTCCGATAAGCTTCTTTTCCATATCAGGAGTTATTTCCGTCAGGGTGGTTACCACAGTCGCCGGGCAAATTGCATTAACTCTGATATTATAGGGTCCGAGTTCGTAAGCAAGCTGCCGAGTGAAGGCGATAATACCAGCTTTTGAAGCAGTATAATCAGGACTTGAGGTATCGCTGATTGACTTTGCTGCCATAGAAGCGATATTAACAATATTGCCACCACCTCGCTGCTTCATTGTCTCGATTACCGCCCTTGCGCAGTTCAAGACTGAGCCCAGGTTAACATCGATTACCTTCTCCCATTCCTCCCTCTCCATATCCTCCCACATTTTAGACATGGCGATTCCAGCATTGTTGACCAGAACATCAATTCCACCCCACTGGCCGACAATCCGCTGCACCATGTTTTCGACCGCCTCATAATCGGAAACATCACACTGAATAACCATCGACCTTCGACCCAGTGCTTCTATTTCGGCAGCCGTAGCCTTAATCTCTGGGAGATGACGCGCGTTTACCACTACATCCATTCCTTCTTTAGCCAAAGCCAGAGCGATAGCCTTTCCAATTCCTCGCCCCGACCCCGTCACCAGAGCAATTTTACTTTTCACCTGTCACCTTCAATTTGAATGATATCTTTCACACCTAGACATGGTTTATCTCTTTGTAAATGTGATGTGATGATAGCTTATTCGTCTCCAGATTGTCAAAGTTCAAAAAATAAGGATGTCATTATCATTGTATTAGCACCTTCATGAGAAACAAACCGTCTTTTTGTTCAATATTTATTGAAGCCTGCATGACGTTGTTCTATAATGCCTGCAAAAGGCGGTTAAGCAGCTAATGGCACAAATTATTGAAGGTAGAAACCCCGTAATCGAAGCACTGAAGGCTGGGCGTCCCATAAGTAAAATATTGCTTTGCCGAGACATAAAGAGCCATGGTACAGTGACCGAAATACTGCGCTTGGCTAAAGCCAGAGCGATTCCCGTTGAGTATCTGGAGAGGCACATTATAGATAGACAAAGCTCAACGGGTGCCAGCCAGGGAGTTATTGCCTATGCGGCAGCAAAGAAATATGTGAATCTAGATGACCTCCTTGCTATCTCAAGAGAAAAGAATGAGCCTCCGCTATACTGTATCCTGGATGGCATTGAGGACCCATATAATCTCGGTGCAATCTTAAGAACTGCCGAGGCGACCGGCGTTCATGGAGTTGTGGTGCGGGCGAGGAGGGCAGCGGGCCTTACTCCGGCAGTGGCTAAGGCATCAGCCGGGGCGGTAGAGTATGTGCCGGTGGCAAGAGTAGCGAATATTCCTCAGGCTCTGGAAACGCTGAAGAAAAACGATGTCTGGGTCCTTGGCATAGATATGAATGGCAAATCGGATTACCGCAAGGTGGATTTCAGACTACCAACGGCAATAGTCATCGGAAGCGAGGGAAAAGGTTTATCGGCGTTGGTTAAAAAGAGATGCGATTCCATATCATTTATTCCCATGAAAGGAAGAATCACCTCACTTAATGCCTCTGTAGCTGCTGCTATCGTTATGTATGAAGCCTTTAAACAGCGGAGCCGGTAGCTGTGGGGAAAAATTATTGTTTGGTAGGCCGTACAGGATTCGAACCTGTGACCAACGGATTAAAAGTCCGCTGCTCTGCCAACTGAGCTAACGGCCCGCATTTTGCCTGAGTGACCAAAAAGTAAAGCCCTTGGGTCGGACTATTGATTTTAGCAAATCAATATCGGCAGCGCAAGCGCACAACATACCGCCATCTCCCGGCATCAACCAAGTCTCTTGGACATTACTTGGCTGATGTTATCGTTGTATAATGAAATAAATCTGTCGCATTTACGAGGAAAGGTTATTAGGCTTGATTTGAGCCGAAATTTGCCAATGGGTAAAGGCGATAATGAGTAAGCTAGCGGTAATCGTTGTCAGTACGGTTATAGTTTTTACCCTTGTTGGCGTTGGCTACATCATTTTGGGCAACCCTTTCAGCGACAAGCTACTTTTGCCGACGGTGCCACCGCCCCAGCCAATACAGACCACGCCACCACCCACCGAAGTCGCCGCTCCGGCAACGCCTCTGGCTACGCCTCAGAACAGCACACCTTCAACCCAAGAGTCAGCCCCAAGCTTTGAGGATAAGATTGCCCGCCTTAGACAGACGGCAATAGATGTCGCCACCACCGGCCAGAGCCAGGAGATAACCCTGGTCTTCACCGAAGCTGAAGTTAATGACCAAGCAACAAAAATACTGACCCAGACGGAAATACCGCAAGACGTCCCGTTAGAAGTAAACAGCATCCATATTGACCTTCAGCCAAATAATAATATATTAACTGAAGCTAAAACGGCTATTCTTGGCCTGGGGGTTACGCTGAAGGCAAAGACCCAGGTTAACCTCAAAGAAGGCAAACCTGCGGTGACCGTGGTCGATGTCAGCTTTGGTTTCGTGCCGCTTCCGGGGGCAATAAAAGACAAAATTGTGGCTTTCATCAGGCAAAAAACTGACGACTTACTGGGTCAATTGACTGAAGCCTCTTTAAGTGATAAGGAAGAAATAGACTTGGAATTCAAAGAGATAAACGTTCAGGAAGAAAAGGTAACCATTACCGTCTTAATCAAGAAGATTGCCTGAGTCCATCAGAACCGAAGAAGAGGAAATAAACTTGACTGACGAAGATTATATGAAACAGGCTTTGAAGCTAGCCCGCAGGGGTCGGGGAAAGACCAGCCCAAACCCAATGGTGGGGGCGATTCTGGTTAAAGATAATCGCGTTATTGGGCAAGGCTACCACCAGCGTTATGGTGATAATCACGCCGAAATCAATGCCTTCCAGAGCGCCAGGGAGAGCCCAAGCGGAGCAACCCTATATGTCACCTTGGAGCCCTGCTGCCATTACGGTAAAACACCTCCCTGCGTGGACGAAATAATCAAGAAAAAAATCGGCAAGGTGGTCATGGGAACTCTGGACCCGAATCCACGGGTTAATGGCAAAAGTGTGGCTATGCTAAAGCAGTATGGAATTGAAACGAAAGTTGGAGTGCTGGAAGAGGAGTGCCGCAATTTAAATGAGTCCCATTTCAAATATATGACCACCGGACTCCCTCTGGTCACCCTGAAATTCGCCCAAACGCTGGATGGTCGGATTGCCACCGCCACCGGAGACTCCAAATGGATAAGCGCAGAAGAATTCCGGCGACTGGCACACCAGTTGCGGGCGACCCATGACGCTGTTTTGGTTGGCATAGACACAGTGCTGGCGGATAACCCTCAGCTCACCGTGCGCCTGGTCAAAGGGAGAAACCCGACCAGAGTCATCCTGGATTCCAAATTAAGAATACCATTGGACGCTGAGGTAATCAAGAGTCAGGAAGCTGCGCCCACCATCATTGCCACCACTCCCCGTGGCAATAAGGAGAGGTTAGCCCAATTGCATCAGATGGGAATTGAGGTTCTGCTAACTAGAGAGGATGAGTCAGGAGAGGTTGACCTGAAACACCTGCTCCGCCTGCTAGGCGAGCGTAACATTTCCTCGGTTCTGGTGGAGGGAGGCGCCGGTGTTATCACCTCATTCCTGCGCCAGGATTTAGCTGACAGGATGTTCATCGCCATCGCACCGAAAATAATGGGCAAGGGCATCGAAGCGGTGGGAGAGCTAAATGTCCGAGAGGTCAATCAAACGATAAAATTATCATTCAGCAAAATACACCGAGTGGGGGAAGACCTGGTCATCGAAGCCAGAGTTAATCCTCCAAAGCGGAAATAGTTCAGAGCTTTCATTTTAGCTTGAAGGACATAGAGCAAATTGCCTATAATTGTATTAGTAGGGTAATAACTGATATACCGTTTTAATATTTCAGCAATATGCACGAGCTTTCCATTACACAGAGTATAATATCGATTGCACTGGAGCAGGCTGAGGCAGCCAAAGCGAGCAAAATCACCAAAATCAACCTCATCATCGGGGAACTGACTGGCATCGTTGATGAATGCGTTCATTTCTATTTTGACCTGCTTAGTAAAGATACCATTGCCGCTGAAGCCAAGCTTACCTTCGACCGACCGCCAACTAAACTGCAATGCCGCAGTTGTGGCAGCGTTTTTTCACCCGGTGACCTTTGCTGGACTTGCCCCGATTGCCAGAGTCAAAAAGTAGAGATAATATCGGGAAAGGAGTGCTACGTTTCCAGTATCGAGGTAAGCTAGATGGAAATTCCAGTTTTGCAGAACATTTTAAGCGCCAATGACGCTATCGCCAGAAGAAACCGGGAGCGGCTGGAAAAGCAGGGCATTCTGACGATAAATATCATGTCATCGCCGGGTGCGGGAAAGACCAGCCTCATCCTGCAAACAATAAATCATTTTAAATCTAAGGCTAGAATCGCCGTCATTGAGGGTGATGTCGCCTCCCGGATTGATGCCGACAAAGTATATCAACAGGGAGTGCCGGTCGTCCAGATAAACACCGATGGGGGATGCCATCTCGATGCAAACATGACCGCGAATGCGCTCGATAATTTGCCACTGGAGGAAATCGACCTGCTCCTTATTGAAAATGTCGGCAACCTTATCTGTCCGGCTTCTTTCGCCCTCGGTGAAGACAGGAAGGCGATGCTTTTGAGCACGCCCGAAGGTGATGACAAACCCTATAAGTATCCATTGATGTTTGCCGAGTCTGATGTGGTGCTGGTTAACAAGATTGACCTTTTGCCTTACCTGGACTTCAATATGGAAGCTTTCCGCAAGGCAGTCACCGGGCTCAATGACAAAGCGAAAATCTTCCCGGTATCCTGCAAAACCGGTGAAGGGCTGGAAGCCTGGTTCTCCTGGCTGAAAGGGGAGAGAAGAAAGAAGAAGCACCGCAGTTCATAGCCTTGCCCAGTAATCGGAAGGTAGCTTAAAATGGCAGAAACATCGGTTCGTGATTTGGCTCAAATCAGTGTGCGTGGGGTGGTGCAGGGGGTTGGCTTTCGCCCCTTCATCTATCAGCTAGCCACCAGATACCACCTCAAAGGCTGGGTATGCAATACCTCAGAGGGTGTCAAGATTGAGGTTGAAGGGGAGTCAGAGGCTATTGAGCAATTTCTGCAGGCACTGCCCAAGGAAGCCCCACCTCGAGCCAATGTGGAGAATATCGCCGTAGAGCGCCTTTCCGCCACCCGTAAAAAGTACCAGAGATTTGAGATTCGCCACAGCATTGCTGAAGAGGGGAAATACCAGCTCATCTCCCCCGATATTGCTACCTGTCAAAACTGCCTTAGTGAAATTTTTGCCCCGGAGGACAGGCGCTATCGCTATCCTTTCACTAACTGCACCAACTGTGGGCCGCGCTTCACCATAATCGAGGATATACCCTATGACCGCACCCGGACAACGATGAAACATTTCAAAATGTGCCCCCGGTGTCAGCAGGAATATGATGACCCGCTTAACCGGCGCTTCCACGCTCAACCCAATGCCTGTCCCAGATGCGGTCCATCCCTGGAGCTGCTGGATGCGAAGGGAAACCCGATGGCTATAGATGATGTCATTGTCGCCACCAGCCAGCTCCTGCGCCAAGGCAGCATTGTTGCCATCAAAGGCTTGGGGGGATTCCTTATTGCTTGCGACGCCACCAATAAAGCTGCCGTCGACCTGCTGCGCCAGAGGAAAAGGCGCCCGGCTAAACCACTGGCTATCATGGTAGCCTCTATCGATGAGGCTAAAAAACACTGTTATCTCGATAAAGAGGAGGAGGAACTGCTGACCTCCCCCCATAGCCCCATCGTGCTGATGAAATGGAGAAATGGTTCTCCAGTGGCAGGGGCAGTAGCACCCAACCTAAAATACCTTGGGGTGATGCTCCCCTACACCCCGCTGCACCACCTCCTGCTCAAGGAGACCGGACTGCCGCTGGTCATGACCAGTGGCAATATCAGCGAAGAGCCGATTGCCAGGGACAACGATGAGGCGGTAAGAAGGCTCTCCGGGATTGTTGACTATTTCCTGGTTCATAATCGGGACATCTATGCCCGCTACGATGATAGCGTCACCATGGTGGAAAGAGGCGCTCCTCAACTCATCAGACGCGCCCGCGGCTATGCTCCCTACCCCATCCGTCTGAGCTTCGGCAGCCGGCAGACCCTTGGCTGTGGCGCTGAGGAGAAAAATACCTTCTGCTTGACCAGAGATGAATACGCCTTTCTCAGTCAGCATATTGGTGATATGGAAAACCTGGAAACCCTGGAAAATTTTGAAAATACCATTGAGCTCTATAAGAGGCTCTTTCGTATCAAGCCGGAGATTATCGCCCATGACCTTCACCCTGAATACCATGCCACCAAATATGCCAAAGAAAAGGCAACCGAATTGGGGGTCAGGCTGGTGCCAGTGCAGCACCACCACGCCCACATTGTCAGTGGCATGGTGGATAATGGACTAAAGGCACCGGTCATCGGAGTTGCCTTTGATGGCACCGGCTACGGCGCTGACGGCAACATCTGGGGCGGAGAATTTATGGTTGCTGACTATCAAGGC
>CAZUSN010000028.1:0-3642 GCA_964623035.1 uncultured Dehalococcoidaceae bacterium
GATAGGCCTTGGGCAGTCCGAGGCCGCGATGGCGGCCGGCCTCGTAGCCGCAGTAGAACGGGTCGAGCGCCCGGGCGCGGACCTGCGGGTCCATGCCGGGCCCGTCGTCGCGGACGGTCAGCAGCACGGACCGCTCATCGTCGCTGCGGCGGGCGGGCAGACGCACGCGCGCCCCGCCCTCGGCCGCCGGGGCGGGGGTGGTGGGTATGGAGTCCGACCAAATATTTCTTCAAGGTCGATTCCTCCCGGAGCCTCAAATCTGATTCTCCCTGGACTGCCAAATCCCCGGCTGAATGTTCGGAAGGAAAAACCTCTCCCTTTGAGGAAATCGCCAAAGATATTGTCCAGAAAATCAAAGCCAAGACCGGAGCCACCAAAGTCCTGCATCAAATCCTCAAAAGTGGAACGGGTAAAAGGACTGCCGAAGATGTCACCAACATTGCCCACCGTGCCAAACTGGTCGTACTGCCCTCTCTTTTCCGGGTCACCGAGGACACCAAAAGCCTCGTTTATCGCCTTGAACTTGTCGTTGGCCCATTTCTCCTTACCGGGGTTGCGGTCAGGATGGTACTCCATAGCCAGTTTCCGGTAAGCCTTTTTAATCTGGTCTTGCGTGGCGTTTCTCGGTACACCTAAAATCTGGTAATAGTCTTTTGCCATTGATTTTCTGCCCCTTCTTGATTATAAGCCTATCGCTAGGCTGATGCCAATTTTGTTCGCTCTTGTTCAGAATAATCTCAAAAGGTAAAATTAGTCTATGAGCGGAAAGGATGGTTCGAGATGACAGAGCAATTAGGCAAGTTAGAGAAGCCAGAGGCAGAGCGCTTTGCGGACAAAAGAAAGCTTTATCTCGTTCCCCTCATTTTTTGTGGAGAAAAGGCTCCTCCCGAATACCTAGAGAAATTCAATCTCTACTGGGAGCAGGTCGGTCAGCATATCGCTAACCTGGAGTCGAAAATTGGCAAGGCGCATCATGTTTACCACGAGTCAATTACTGTGGCTGGGGAGGAGGGGCTCAAAACAACGGAGAAGTTGAATCCTTCCAGCGGTCGCCTTGCTAAAGAGAAATGCCAGAGCGGGGCGGCGTTTGAAGCCACTGAAGATAAAGAAGTGGTCGAGGAGAGCCTGGACTGGGAGAGGTTCCTCCTCTTGGGGTTTATCAGCCAGAAGGTAGCTGAGATGGTCTCCGAATTCTACGTCAAAGCGACGAGGAAAAGATACCAGCACATTGCCCGGAGAATAGATGAGACCCTCAAGGGAGATGAGGCAGGGGTGCTCTTTATCCGGGAGGGTCACCTGGTGCAATTCCCCAAAGATATAGAGGTGTTTAGTGTGTCTCCCCCAGCTTTGGACGAAATCCACCGCTGGCAGCGTGAACAACTGACCAAAGAAAAAGGTGAAGAGCCATCAGATGAGCGCCATTGATGATTTTACTGCCTTGATGGAAAAGACTGCGGTTATGAAGCAGGTGCTCAAGAGCCTGAAAGAAGAGCCAGCAGAACTTTTGGGCGAAATCTGCCGGGAATATCAGAAAACCGGTCAGCCGGTGCCAGACCATCGGCTGCGTTTTGCCGGCTATATGGGCGAAGCGGCGCTGAAAGCGCTTCTTTCTTCAGGATTGATAAGACGGCTTTCTGGAGGGAGACTGTCCCTTTACTGTTATGAGCCTACTACGGAGGGGCTCAAGCAATTTGAGAGGCTTAATGCTGATGGCTTTTACCAGCGGTGAGGTAGCATTACCCGGAGTTAAGGTCGGTTGCTGCGGTTTTCCAGGCGGTATGAAGGACTATTTCCGTCAGTTCAAACTGGTGGAAGTGCAGCAGACCTTCTACAAGATGCCCAGATTAGAGACGGCTCTCAAGTGGCGGAGTGAAGCCCCGGCTTACTTTGAATTCACCCTGAAGGCTTGGCAATTAATCACCCATCCGCCGACCAGCCCAACCTATCGTAAGGCGGGCATAAAAATTCCCCCGGGTGCTGAAGAACGCTACGGCTTTTTCCAGCCAAGTGACGAAGTGCATGAAGCGTGGGAGGAGACCAAGAGATTTGCCCAAGCTCTGGAGGCTAAGGTCATCGTCTTTCAGTGTCCCCCAAGATTCAAAGAAACCCCGCAAAATATCGCTAATATGAGGAGATTCTTTCCGTCGGTGAAGGGCTCCGGGTTTCTCTTTGCCTGGGAGCCACGGGGAGAATGGGGTGAGGTGACGGTCGCAACTCTGTGCGCCGAGTTGGGGCTTATCCACTGCGTTGACCCTATGGAGGGGAAGTCATTATATGGAGAACCGCAATATTTTCGCTTGCACGGCGGACCGGGTTACCGCCATCAATATTCGGAAGAGGAGTTGAGGTCTCTTAAGGACAAAGTGCTGGACAGGGAGAGCTACATCCTGTTCAATAACCTTAACATGTATCACGATGCGCTAGCCTTTGACCGCCTGATGAGGGGAGAAGACAATGAGCCTTGAGCCAGAAAAATTTATCTATACCCTCAGTAGTAATCACCGAGCAGGTGAAGATTGCCCAGCCTGACATTTTTAAGCCCCTGCGCTTTTGCCTCAGCCAGACATTCTCGGGCGTGCCGCTCCGAGGTGGGAGGCAAATCGTCCATCATGAATTGGGGGTGAAAGGCAAGGAGGGCATAAGGGATATCAGGGTCAAGTGAGGAGATGAAGGCAGCAATTCGGGATACTTCTTCCTTATCGATATATCCCGGAACGAGCAAGGTGCTGGCGATTAAAAAAGGAGGCAAGGGTCTCTCTTTAGTGTATTGAGCAAGCCGTGCGAAATTTTCCAGTGTCCTCTGGTTGCTTACCCCGCAGAGAGCGATATGCAGTTCTCTGCTCCAGGCTTTGAGGTCAAACTTAATACAGCCACCGGAGTTCAGGGAAAGCTCAGCCGCCTGCTTTAATAAGGCGGGATGCATTGAGCCGTTGGTCTCCCAGCAGATGCGCAGAATCCTGCCCTTGTTTCTTTCCAGAGCTAATCGGGAGGTGCGGAGGGCGTGGGGCAGTTGGGGCGATGGGTCACCGCCAAAGTAACAGATACAGGCAGTGCGGTCATCGACTGCCCGAGCCAGCTCCAGAGCCTCAATATGGCTTTTCCCCGTTGCCGCGCGGCGATAGTGCCAGTTCTGACAGAAAAGGCAATCGAAGGAGCAAGCTTGATAGAAAACAGCCAGGTTCTTGTAGCCGTATTCAGCCCCCTGAGAATAGGCATACCGGGGGAAACCAGCCCCGGTGCCGGCAGGACAGACCCAGTCAGCAACGCAGTTGGTCGGCAGGGCATCATAGTACCAGCTCACGTTTCCCTTCTCGGCACTGGCGCCGATAAGCCTGTTTTCTTTATTGCTGCGTAATCCACAGTAGCCCCTGCCCTCGGGAGGGACGCGACATTCATTGGCACAGAGCTGGCATTTCGCCCCTCCCTCTGCCCTGGGAGGCTGCTCAGGAAGTTTGAAAGGACTTCTTGCCCTAGAGTGAGCTTCCTCAATCAAGGGGAAAACTTGGGCAAAGTCGTGGCGAAGGCAATCGGCGCAAAGACCTAGAGCTTTTGAAATGAGACGTGATTCTTTACCACAGTGCTGGCACACCATTATTCCTATTCTAGAACAGCCGGTGCACTGCTTAAAAGTGCGCCGTAGCC
>CAZUSN010000028.1:3742-13071 GCA_964623035.1 uncultured Dehalococcoidaceae bacterium
GCCTTTTTCTTTTGTTATAGTACAGGTGTTCTATTAATTCAGGACAAAACGGAAGATGGACATTCAAGACAAATTAATGACACTGGTTGCGAGTGCTCAGTTCGATGTGTGCGGGTATGGTGGACTGCGTGATTTTAATCCCTCTCCGCTGCGTTTCATACATCGGGCAGCGTTGCCCGGCGGCGGCTTTGTCTGCCTTTTCAAGGTTCTGCTGACCAATGTCTGCACTAACGACTGTGTTTATTGCGTCAATCAGATTGGGCGGGATATTCTCCGCACCTCCTTTCAGCCTGAGGAGCTAGCCAAATTATTTATGCAGCTCTACACCAGAAGGCTGGCGCGAGGCCTTTTCCTCAGCTCGGGAATCGCAGCCAACGCTTCTCGAACTATGGAGTCGATGGTCGAGACGGTGGAAATCCTGCGTCATCGGTACGAGTTTGATGGATATATTCACCTCAAGATTCTGCCCGGCGCATCTTTCGGCTGCGTTGAAGAAGGCTGTAAGCTGGCCAGCAGAGTTTCCGTTAACATCGAAGCGCCGACGGTTCAGCATCTGGCTAAACTCAGCGCCAAGAAAAACCTCTATCAGGGGATTGTGGAACCGATGCGCTGGGTGCAGAAGCTGACTGCGACGAATGAGGTGCTCTTGCCTTCGGGGCAGACCACCCAGTTTGTGGTTGGTGCTGCTGGCGAGACTGACCGGGACATCCTGCACACCGCCGAGGCTCTTTATGGTGAAGTTAAATTGAGGCGGGTCTATTTTAGCCCCTTCCGACCGGTAACAAACTCACCCCTGGAGGGTCTGCCGCCTGCCCCTCCTTTAAGAGCCCACCGGCTTTATCAGGCGGACTGGCTGCTTCGAGTTTACCGATTTTCTCCTCAGGAAGTGGAGCTGGCGCTGGGAGAGAAAGGCAACCTGACTTTAAAGAAAGACCCCAAGTTGGTCATCGCCGAAAGGAGACCCTGGCTTTTCCCGGTGGATGTCAACCGAGCCAGCTATGATGAGCTTCTGCGTGTGCCCGGCATCGGTCCCGTATCAGCAGGCAGAATAATCGAAGCTCGCCGGGAACACAGCATTGACGCAATGGCGCAGCTCAGAAAGATGCGCGTAGTGACCAAGAGAGCAGCCTCATTTATCTGGTTTAAGGGAATGCTTGATTTTGAGAGACAGGCATCCTTTGTACCTGAGCTTGATAATGCAGAGCAGCCATCGCCTTCTCTAGCCGGGGTTCTCGGCTAACTTGATTTTTCATCTCTTTCCTTAAAATTATTCAGTGGGCTTAAGGTTTGATGACAACCTTTAGCTGGTCCGGGTCCTCATTAGCCAGTTTGAAGGCTTCTTCGATTTTCTCCAGCGGGTAGGTGGCGGTGATGAGCGACTTTATATCCACCAGTCCATGCTGCAGTATGCGGAGACAGTCAGGACTCCACATGGCGATTAACTGATGGGTGTAGTGACGCCAGCCGAGCGAACGAACATCCAGCGACTGATGGTGCCAGCGGTGCATGTTTTTTAGGGTTATCGGATGCAGGAAGTCACCTTGAAAGATGAGGACTCCCATCGGGCGCACCAGCTCCGTAGCCAGGTTCATGTACTCCTCTACAGTGGGGTCAATGTAAGCTGCTGTCTGGGCAACAATATCATAACCTTTGCCGCCGGTTATCTCCATGGCGGCTTTATAGGCATCCCCTTTGGTCGAATTAATAATGTAGTCGGCACCCAGTTTCTTCGCCAGTTTGAGACGAAAATCGCGGTTATCAATCACGGTGACATACAGGGCGCCGCTTTTCCTCATCCCCTGGGCAACAATCTGGCCGATAAAATTGGCGCCGGTAACACAGACGGTATCGCCGAGCTTCACCCCTGAGCGAAACACCACCGAGATAAAGGGATTAAAGGTCTCGGCGAGACAGGCAAGCTCCATATCCAGACCTTCAGGAACCGGGATGACATCATAGGGACTGACCACGAAATAGTCCGCCATCCCCCCTCCGGGGAAGGTGTAATGTTTTGGACGCGGGTCGTGAATAAGGGCGACCTTATCACCTTCCTTCCACTCATGGATTCGGGAGCCAACCGAGACTACAGTGCCTCCTCCCTCATGACCTGGATACAGTGGGAAAGTTGGCTTTATCTCTGGAGTATAATAGCCCTGGCGAAATATCTGGAGGTCAGCCAGGCAAATTGATGAAGCGTAAGTTTTGACCACTATCTGGTCTTCCCCCGGCTCAACCTCCCGCTGTACTAAACGTATTTTACCGATGCCTTCCAGCGCTGCAGCACGAAATTTCATGGTTAATGCCTCCTTGTAACTTAATCAGAGAGCCATGACTGTCATACTGAAATCAATCTCGGCCACAAACTGGGATTGATTTAACGGCGAAAATTCTTCATTATAAGGTGTTTTAGCAGGTTGAGGGTCTGTGCCACTTCGTCGCTTATTTTGCTACCAAGCTCCATTGCTTTTGGTTGAATTCCCAAAACAAACACGTCAGCCTCCGTATTTGCCTTTACATACCTGATGAATGGTCTGAGGGAGGCGCGATGGGTTGACCAGCCAGTGCTCACTAAGCTAGCTTCTTCCAAGACGGCAATGGAGCCCGGGCTTTTTTCTAAATCGACCGCATCAATAATAATCACAGTATCAGGCTGTGCCTTAACAATTTCACCGAGAAAATTCTCCGGGACCTCCTCACAATCAAACAAAATAGCATCGATTTTGTTCTTGAGCTCCCGTATTAGTTTCGGTCCAGCGCCATCATCCCCACGGAGTGGATTTCCCACACCTAAAAGTACCAGCCTGCCCCCCGACCTATTAAAAAGTGACTCTAGCGCTTTCATCTCTGGGTCAAATTGATTGGTGACCTTACATTTTCCTCAGTAAGGCTGATCGCTTTCACTTTCTTTGCTGCCAGACCCAAAGCTTGAGCCACACCATAGAGAATAGCCTCAGGTCTTGGGGGACATCCCGGGATGTAGAAATTCACCGGAATAACTTTATCTACACCACCGATTACGTTGTAGCTGTCATGGAAAATATTGCCATCAATAGCACAGGAGCCAATAGCAAAGACAAGTTTGGGGTCCGGTGTCGCCTGGTAGACTTTAAGCAAGCTTGAGGCAATCTGTCTGGTCACTGGTCCAGAAACGAGAAGAACGTCAGCGTGCCGTGGCGAACCAACCAGCTTAATCCCAAACCGCTCCACATCATAGTAAGGGGTCAGAACGTCAATGACCTCGATATCACACCCGTTGCAAGCCCCGGTGTTGACATGGTAGACCCAGAGCGCTTTGGTGAAAGCCTTCCCGGTAATCTTCTGCATCAGAGATTTAAGCATGTTATACCCTTAATTAATAGGGAAGATTCAATTCCGTGATTACTTTTCTAATTATATCATAATCAGCGTCAACCGCCTTCTGAAAGCCGGCTATGCCTATCGCTTCAAGTAGCTCCCGGTCCGCTGGCTGGCTAATGTCCAATCTTAATAAGGCATTGGCTATCCGGTTTGCCACGCTTGAGGGAGTGTTATCAAAGGCAGCCACACACCAGGTAGGAAAATAAGGGGTTTCCGCAATGATGTTGAACCTGCTTAAATCTATTCTCTCTCCCGTTAGTTGCAGAGCATCTTCCCGCACGAATCCAGCCTCTGCTTTACCCCGGTAAACAGCCTCAATAACTGCATCCTGTGTGCCTACAAAAGACAGGTGAAGTTCTTTATCCACATCAATACCTTGCTGCTTGCAGACGAGGGCTTGCGCTAAAAATCCAGCCACCGGACTGCGCGAGGCGGCAACAACTTCTTTACCCCTCAAGTCTTCAAGTTTATCTATTTCACTGTCTTTACCGCTAATGATTACACCCCGATATGATGTCTTCCCGTCCGGCTGTACCATCTTAGCCAGAGGATAAGCTCCTCTGGTTTTAGCCAGGGTCACATAAGCCAAGGGATTCTGAATGCCAATATGTACCTCATTTGCCTCAAGTGTGGGGAAATAATTATCGTAACTCATCGCCGAAACAACCCGTAGGTCATATCCAGTTTCCTTGGCCAGATATTTGAAGAGAGGCGAGTATTTTTGGGACATGACATGAAGCGAATACACTGGCTGGACGGAAATCTTGACCACCTCTTTCCCCGGCTTAGGTGGAGCTGGAGCAATACAGCCTGCCGCCACCAGGGTGATGCTGAAAACGACAAGTAGAATTAGAAATCTTTTCCCCATATTACCCTAAACCTAAAATCCTCAAAATGCACTGTGTTGCTACGTCAAGGGCAGGATATAATAGTTGAGGAAACACTCCCAGTAGTATAGTAGCCAAAGCCAGCACCAGCATACTAACCTGCATCAGGAAGGGGACTTTCTTTAGCTTGTTCGGCGGATTGGGTAAGGTAGTCGGCTTCCGCCAAAATATCCGATAAGCAGCCCAGACGAAGCAGGCCACGGTGACCATTCCGGTAATGATACCGATAATTGCTGCCCAGAGAAGCCCCCTTTCCGAAAGCGCCAGAAAAAGGGTGAGCTTACTCAGGAAACAATTAAATGGTGGCAGACCTCCAATGGCTAGAGCCCCGACAAAGAAACAGAAGGCGGTAACCGGCATCTGTTTGAAAACTGCGCCTAGTTCGCTTATTTTGCGACTTCCGGCGACATACATCAAACCTCCGGCACAGAGAAAGAGGAGAGCCTTTACAATGGTATGATTTACCAGGTGGAATAGCCCACCATATATTCCCAGGTAAGTGCCCAAGCCAAGACCTTCAATAACATAGGCAATCTGGCTAATACTGGAGTAGGCCAGAAGCCTTTTAATGTCGTCTTGAACGATTGCCATGATGATTCCGATAACCATGCTGACTGAGGCCAAGATGGCTATGAAGACCACCACCGCGTCATAGTAGGGTGCAAAAATGGTCACCGTCCGCGCCAGGGCGTAAGCACCAATTTTAATCACGATACCAGAGAGTAAGGCACTGATGGGAACCGGAGCTTCAGCATGAGCATCAGGGAGCCAGGCATGAAAGGGGATGAGGCCTGCCTTGGTGCCGAAGCCGGCAACAAACATGGCACAGGCAATGAGGACGGTGCTCTCTGGCATTAATCTGGCGATTTTCCCTATTTCTGTTAAATGCAATACGTTCTCACCAGGTAGCAGCGGTATGGCAGCAGCATAAATGAGGACACAACCGAGAAGAGCCAGCGTTACCCCGACGCTCACCAACAGCAAATACTTATAGCCTGCCTCCATGGATTCTCTCTGCCAGTAGAAGGTGACTAGAAAGGCTGAGGTGAGGGTAGTAGCTTCCAGCGAGACCCACATCCATATTAGGCTATTGGTGGCGCAGGTCCAGTTCAGCGTACCCAAGAACAGCACCAGTAATGCGTAAAAGTAGGTGTGCCGCCAGGGGTTAAGTGGCATACCAAGCTGATGAATTGATACATACCGAATTGAGTAGATGACGATAATGATTCCCAGCACGGAGCCAAGAGCTTGAATCAGGGCACTTAAGCCATCAACATAGAGATTGCCATTCCAAGCAAGAAGCAGCTCTCCACCCAGCACTCGCCCAGAGATGGCTATTGAGAGAATAAAAGTAACTGCCATGCCCAGCAGGGCCAGACCTTCACGAAATACCTGGTGCACCCGCCCCAGAGCGAAGATAAGAGCGGCGAAGCCAACCGGCACGGTAAAGACCAGAATCGGCAGTATAGAGGTTACTTCTCTTAAGTTATCCATCGTCCTCAGTCTAATGCTTTAGCTCAGAGAGCAGCGCAGTATCGGTAGTTCCGAGAGACCGGAAAATCCGTCCGGCAAGATACAGCAACAGCCAAACGGTAATGATAACGTTAGTGATAATACCTATGACTGTGGTCTCTGGCAGAGTTGGTGCCAGCGTTACCAGGGAGAGGTGAACGCCATTTTCCAACAAGACGAGACCTATGACTGCTTTAGCTGCGTCCCTTCTCACCAGGAGCACCCAGAGACCCAAAGTACAGATAGTCAGCGACAAAGCCAGGTTGGAACGGGCTGGTTCCAGGGTTGACTCCAAGGTTGGGGCAATGAACTCAACATTGGTATGCAGGAAACTGTAAATAGTCACCACCAAAATGAGCATCACTGTTACCGAAGGGATGGTACCCAACCAGGGGCGCGTCTCCGCAGTTGGTAACTGGCGAACATAAAGCCACAATAGATATGGAATTAAGAACACTTTGGTTATCAGAGCAGTGAGACTCCACCAATAGAGCGAGGGATTGGCAGCTATGTTAGCGAAGGCAGCCAGGATACTGGCTAAGAACAGTGATTGTAAGCTGATAGCGGCAACAGACCATTTCAGATTGCGTAACTCTGCCGCCAGTAACGAAAGACCAAAATGCATCAAGTATAGTGTGATTATCAAGTTTCCGCCAGTTACATTTTCAACCATTAATGTGTCTCCCTAAATCTAGGCACCAATAACAGCAAAGGCAACGCCAGCAAGTGAGAAGAAGACCAATATGAGGTAATACTTCACTGCCTGGTCAATCCTGAGTCTCGGATTTACCACATCGATGAGACCGATGATTATCACCAGCACCAAAACCTTGGCTAGATGAATCAATATATCCAGTGCCAGATTTCCTGTCTCAGGCCAAGGAATAAATACCTGGGTGAAAAGAGAAACGAAGATAATCTGCTTGGCCATCATGGTCCACCTGAGCAGGGCATATTTGGGACCACTCTGTTCAATAAATAGTCCGCCAACTATCTCTGACTCCGCTTCCGCAATATCGAAGGGAAGCTTGCCCACTTGGGCCTGAAGCGCCAGGAAAAGGAATAAACTAGCAATTATCATTGAAATTGAAGGCCCATGGAAGTGATACCAATTGACCATGTTGCCAAGGTCAAAGGAGCGAGCATTTATCGCCGCAGTGACTACCGCGATAACTAAAACCGGCTCTACGGTCAGCTGCAGCATCATCTCTCGGGAAGCACCAACCATAGCGAAGGGATTCTCTGATGCCGCTGCAGTCATGATGAGACAAACAGCCACCAGGGTCACCACATAGATAAATAGTATGGAGTCTCCGAAAGCACCGAAGGGAGCTCTGCCAGTACCCATCGGCACCAGTAGTGCCGCCGTGGCTATAGCTGCGAAACAAATCCAGGGTGCCACTTGAGCAAATGATTTACCCTGTGGTTTAATATTCTCCTTACCCAACAGTTTCAGCAGGTCATAGTAGGGCTGGATTACTGGTGGTCCAATGCGTGAATGCACTAAGGCACGGAGCTTTCTAGCTACACCCTCAAACAAGGGGGAAAGTCCCAGGGCAATAAACAGGTTTAATAGGCTAAAACCAATTACGAAGCTCATCTCCTTACCCCGCAGGCAAAGCGAATAGGACAATCATCGCTGCGATTACTCCTATGATTATCCATAAGATATAGACCTGTGGTATGCCCACATGTACCCTGCTAAACCATCGGCTCAGCCTCAAAAAGCCGCGAGCAAAGGGAAAGTAAAGCCATTGGTCAATATTAGATATCGTCTTTATTCCGCTGATTATTCTGGACAAATTTACCCTGGGTGGATATAAAACCCTGGGATACATTCCCTCAAACCTAATACCACCTATGGTAAAGACAAATAGTTGTTTAAAGGGGTTGTAAAAACTATGTGACACATAGCGGACATGCTCCACAGCATGTTCCCTACCTCCATACCAGGTCTCTGCCTCTCTTGTCCGGGCCATCCCTGCTTTGGAGATGAAGAAGCCCAGGGCAAATAAAGTAACCATGGCTATGAGAAACCAGAGCGGGTTCCAGATACCAAAGGTCCCCTGACCAGAATTCAGACTGAACCCGGGCAGCGCTGTGCCCAAGAGCGCGCCTGACGCTGGCGAGTAATTCACAGGCAAGATATAGCTAATGGCGCTGTATATCATTCTCACGGGCAACCAAGGCACCACTCCAAATAAAAGACAGAAAAAGGCTAGTAAACCTTGGGGTATTTTCATTGATAACGGAACATCTCCCTGAGTATCTGTTTCTCCTTCGACATGAAGTTTGCCCAGAAAAGCACTATTTAAAAACTTTAAGAAGGAGGCTAGGGTAACGGCTGAAATGAAGATAGCCACTATGCCCAGAATAATAAAATGAGGTGAGTCTATTCCTGACATTATGGAAGACTCAAAGATCATCAATTTGCTGGAAAAGCCACTGAAAGGGGGAACACCAGCAATGGACAGCGAGGCGATGATAGCTGTCGTGGCGGTGAAAGGCATGACCTTCAGTAGCCCCCCAACCTTGTTCAGGTCACGTGTTCCCGTCTTGTAAAGAATAGAACCAGCATTAAGGAAGAGACAGGGCTTGTACATCGTATGATTAAGCAAATGGAATATACCGCTAATAAGAGCCATGGTGGCTAGCGCCGGGTTTATCGGCAGAAGAAATATTCCCAAGCCCACGCCCAGAAACATATAACCAATCTGTCCAATTACGTGAAAGGACATAAGCCTCTTTGAATCATCTTGGGTAAGAGCGGACATTGTACCGACAAATATAGAGATAGCGCCGAAAATCGCGATTACCTGCCCCCACATGTAGGAATAGTGAGATATTGGTAGCAGCTCACAGAAGACCCGCACCACACCATAGATGCCCAGCTTGGTCATGGTTCCGGCAAAAGCTGCTGAGGCTCCACTTGGAGCAACAGTATAGGCAGCGGGCAGCCAAAAACCGAAAGGCAAAATGCCGGCTTTAGTAACAAAACCAATGAAAAATAGTGCCAAAACAATATGTACCAATCCGGAATGATTAATAACGAGCATCTCTAACGAAGTCTTAAGAGCAGTAAAGCCGAAGGAATGAGGCGCTTGCGTCTGCACATAAAGCATTATCGCCGCAATTATGAGGCAAGCGGTAGCCACATGCGTTACCAGGAAATAGATAAATCCGGCTCTCAGGCTAATTTCATTACCGCGTTCGAATACTACCAAGGCGTAGGACGTCAGCGTCATTATTTCCCAGAAAGCAATGAAGAAAAGCATGTCCCTGACGGCGACAACTCCCACGATTGAGGCAAAGAGAAGCAACAGGAAGGGATAGTAGCGCACTAGAGATTCCGATTGATAACGCGCCGTATATCTAACCGAAAATAGGGTTGTGCAAGTGGAGATAATGCTTATTATCAGTAACAGCAAAGCAGAAAGAGGGTCAATAGCGATGGTAAGGCTGGAACCAACACCGGGTAAGAAAATCAGGGGCTCTGTCATGATAACCGGGCCACCGGTGAAGACGAGTATGGCTATATAAAAGAAGCATACGGCAGACAGCAGGACAAAGGAA
>CAZUSN010000029.1:0-11159 GCA_964623035.1 uncultured Dehalococcoidaceae bacterium
GAACAAAAGGAGCTTTTGGTTAATTAGAGGAAGCAATTGCATCCTTTTATCTATTGAAGATGAACACTTGTGGAAAGAACCCAAAGAGAACTTGCTCGGCAGGAGAAAACCATGACGAGACGGAATAGAGCAGAGGCGGGCAGCCTTCCGCCGCCCTTGTCTTTAGCGGATTCCAGACTACGGCTTACTTTATCCTAATGTATTTCCGGCTCTTAGCGCTCCGCTGCTCCCTGGAGTAATGGTAGAGGGTCATGATGGGGTCGGATACTTCAACCGCCGAAGCTTTCCAGCCAGCTTCAGTCAGGCGGTAGTAAACCCGTGGTGGCGCTGGAGGGTAATCATCCTGGATAGCCGACGGCTCAGTCTTGCCGGTTTCTTCAACCCATCCCAAGCGCTTCAAGTGACCGAAATAACGGGTAAAGCTGGAGTATCTCATCTTCAGCAGCTTATACGGTATACGGCTGAGGAAATATTCCAGTCGTTCATTGTATTCCGCCTCGCTATAGGCGGGCTTACCCTTTCTTACTCGTCTTTCCTCTTCTCTCTCTACCGCGTCCCGGGCATAGGCTCGGTGTAGAGCGGTTTTATACTCAAAGTGAACATCGGTCATTGGAGCTCCAATATGGGGGTCTATTCGTTTTGAGCCTTCCGGAGCGTTTCCTTTCAGACACTCAATGATAAACCAGGCGGTCCCGAAAGGTCTGAGAAACCCACCCGTAGCTGGCCTTATGTGTTCTACCATTGCTAGTGTCCAACCTCGAGAACTAGCTTTAGGGGCAAGAGTTTGCTCCTATAACCAGGAGAAAACCCTGCCCAGTGTTGATTTCTACGATGTTGGTGATACCTGGGCGGAGTCCACCCCAACCTTTGAGCAGAAAACAGCCAACCTGAAGATTCTGGGCGGCGACGCTGATGTCGATAACTTTCTTAAGACGACCCGGAGCAATATTCAGGATTTGGAGGCGGCGGTGGTTGAGCTGAAGGCGAAGGCAGTCAAGGACAAGTTTGAGGATACCTTTATCTACGGCAATAGCGCGGTCAACTCCAAGCAATTCGATGGCTTAAGAAAGCTTATTGATACCACTACCGCCAGCGACCAGGTGATCGCCGCTGGGGCCAGTGGGGCAACTCTAACCCTTTCCATGCTGGACCAGCTCATTGATGTGGTGAAGGGAGGCAAGCCTGACATGCTGCTGATGAGCCGGCGCTCCCGACGCAAAATCAATGCTCTGGTCAGAGCCAGCGGGGCGATGATTGATAGTGACCGTGACCAGTGGGGCAACTTTGTCCAGCTATGGGATGGCATTCCCATTGGGGTCAGTGACTGGATTCTTGATACCCACACCGTCAGCGGGGGCGTTGAGACCGGTACCACCGGTGGCGATTGCTCCACCATCTACGCCTTTCAGTACGGGGAATGGGCGCTCTGTGGCTTGACCAGCGCCGGGCACCTCATTGTGGAGCCAATCGGCTCCATGGAGAGCAAGGATGCCACCCGAACCAGGGTGAAGTGGTATGTGTCCCTGGCGCTCTTCAGCTCGGTTAAGGCAGCGGCTTTAATCGGCGTTAAAGACTAGAAATAAATTCAAGGGGGAGGGTGAACTCCCTCCCCCAATAGGAGGTAAATTATGGTCATGGCAGTGATTGAGCACACTGAGTATCCCTTTGCCAAAGGTGACTTAACAGCCAACGGCATTCAATGGTCGGCTGAGGTGGATACCACCACCCCTAATGTCGATGTTGAAGTGGAAGGTGTCACCATCAAGCCACCAGCATTGGGGGAGATAATTGAGATTGAGTTTGGTTTAACGGCAGCTTTCCGAGCCGTTTCCTCAGCCACGGCTGACCTTACCTATAAATGGCAAGCTAGAAATAAAGGTGGCACCTGGGTTGACCTGCATGGCGCTGTCGCCAAGACTGATATCGGCACCACCTATATTGAGGAGACGCGGAGCGGGCGTTTCAAATTGGTAGCTAATTTTGATTCCATACCTTTTGAGGTAAGGCTGGTCATCCAGTGCAATGAGGCTAATCAGGGGCGTGCCAAAGTCAAGAACTCGAGCTACATTAGGGTGCAGTATGCTGCCTCGTAAGGAGGCGGCCGTATGGAGGGAGTTATGGAAGATTTGTTATTTGCTCCTCCAGCTTTAGGCGCTGTTCTGTCGCTGACAGGGTTGCCCGGCGGGGGCAATAAAATCCAGGATAGGAGTGCTTACGGTAACAGTGGCACGATAACTGGAGCTAGCTGGGTGAAACTGCCCAGCGGATTCTGGGTACTCAGCTTTGATGGAGTGGATGATTATGTGAGTTGCGGGAATGAGCCGAGTTTGAATATTGCTGCTCAGGTCACCATGGCGGCGTGGACTAAGGCAGAATACTACGCAAGCGGAACTTCTATGAAACTTCTCTTGAGCAAACACTCCGATTACAGTGGGGGACTGACCCTTGCCTACACCGGTGGAACTGTTTACCCTCATTTCCGCCTCATGATTAATGGAAACCCGTACTATGCCCAGAACACGGCTGACCATAAGGATGCCTGGCACTGCTTTGTCGGAACCTATGATGGAAAAACGATACGGCTTTATGCGGATGGCAGAGAGATTGGCTCGACGGTGGTGTCAGGGACGATTGATAGCAACAGCGAGCCGGTCAGAATGGGCGGCGGGGTGGCTGGCAGGTATGTGAAGGGTCTCATCTCCTTAGCCCGAATCTACCATCGAGCTTTGAGCGCCTTCGAGATACAGAATCTCTTTAGCTGTGAAAAAAATCTGTTTGGAGTGTGGTAAAGATGAAATACAGAGTAAGAGTGGACTTGAGCTTTGTTGCTGAAACTGATGCCCAGGCAATAATGACTTATGCCAGACAACTGTCTAGTAAAGCGGTCAGCATCAGTGAGGGCAGGGATAATGAGGAGATTTCCTTCTGCGAGATGGAAATATGCCGTCATGATGAGGGCTTGCCCTGCACCAGACTGGAAAGAGTTGAAGTTAGAAAGCTAGAGGTGTAAGTATCATGAACTTGAGTGAGATGAGAGCTATTGTCAGGCGTGACCTTCACGATGAGGATGCCAATAACTATCGCTGGACTGATGATGAGCTGGACCGGCATATTGCCCATGCGGTGAAGGACTTCTCCGAGCGTCTTCCCTATGAGCAGAAGGCAACCGAAGCGACAACTTCCGGCTCTCGGGAGCTGGATATTTCGAACCTATCGGACCGGGTCATGGTGGTAGCGGTTGAGTATCCGGTGGGCGATTTCCCCAAACGATACCAGAGGTTCTCACTTTGGGGAGATACCCTGACCATCTTGGGTGAGGAAGTCCCGAACGGTTCCAATGCCTATATCTACTATGGTAAACTCCACATCCTTGATGCCAGCGGCTCAACCATCCCCGGTCAATATGAAGACCTGATTGCTGCCGGCGCTGCCGGCTACGCTGCCGTGGAGTGGGCGGCTTACGCCATAAATCGGGTCAATGTTGGTGGTGACATCACTCCTCGGGAATTTCTTGCCTGGGGCAATGACAGGTTGAAATGTTTTAGGCAGGAATTAAGGCGACTGGGGCGGAGAAACCGGGTCAGAATTCATTCCCTCTATAAACCCTGCTATCCCCTTGTCTCTAAGAACACCGATTATGGGCCATAGTTAGTAGGGTGTCTTGTGGGACGAAGCCCAAAATTTCTGTAGGGAGTTTTAGAAGGACGAAGTCCCTCTTCTAAAATTGTTTCCCTCTCCTTCGAAGGAGAAGGGGGATTAAGGGGGTGAGGTAGAAATGACCAAAAGTTTACCCAAGACCATAGGAGGTCTGCCCAGGGAAGCGTTTGCCATCGTTGGCAATCCAGAAGACCCTGATAGCTGGCAGTTACCCCATCATAATAAGAATATCTTCCGAGCCCTTCGGGGTAAGTTTGATTTAGAAAAGACGGTGGACTGGGAGCAGATGGGTGCGTTAATGATAGCTCTCCGGCCTAGCGGATATGGTGGGCGGAGAATAGCTGCCAGCCCTGAGGAGATACTTGAAGCCGCCGGGCATCTGGCTGCCCACTACCGGAAAGCTGGAAAACCACTGCCTGATGTCCTGGCGGCTCTGGTGTGAGGAGAAGCGATGCGAACTCTGACCTCAACTTTATCGGCTGCTCAAAAACAGGCAACAGCAATCCCATATATTAAGGTGGAAGCCAAGAATAAGATTGCCGGGGTGGTCCGCTATGATTGGAGCAGGCTCTATACTGGCTCTGAGGATGATTATTTCCACGCTGTCACCATGCCCGGTGATGGCTCTCTCATCAGAGCCAGAATAACTCCACCTGCCGATTCCCGAAAGCTCTACCGCCAGCGGGTGCCCAGCCCGGGTCCATCAAGTGACTTCAGCCAGTGGACTTATACTAACCAGCTTAATGCGGCGGTGGTTGCCTGTGCCTCTCTGAGTGCCGAGGTCTCCATCTTCTGGATAGATGCCATCAACCGGAAAATCCAGCGCATAAAGAGCACCGATTACGGTGCGAGCTGGGGCAGCCCTGAAATCATTGATTATTCTCCCACCACCAGCATCTACGGTCTGGCGGCAGCCTATAAGTCCAACGGCGACCTGGCTATCTTCTTCGCTGACCAGTCAACTCTGTATGTAAAAAAGCACATCAATGGTGAGTGGCAGGCGAAGTCAGCCTGGAATAAAAGCACGGGCAATTTGTCTGGGGTCGCTGCGGTCTATGAAAACGACTGGAACCTGCTGGTCACCGGTAAGGACTCGGCGGGTAATTTTAAGTTATGGTCACTCATCTATGGTGATGGTGGTGATGTTGCCGCGGGAAGCTGGTCGGCGTTAAAGGAATTAGCCTCAGCTCCATCGGCTGGTGAATTTGAATATCGTCAGCCGTTTCTGGATAAACCAGACGTCTACCGGTGTTTCTTTGTCGAGAAGTTCACCGGCAGCCAAGCCTACAACCGACCCTTCTGGTCGCACTCTGTCCTCGGGGCTAAGTTTATTGATAACCTTTGGCGGGAGCCGGTGCCATTCAATCTGTCATCTCAATATGGTCTGGCTATAGCTCACCATGGCGATTATTGCTGGCTGTCAAATCCGGCTGGAGTCTGGAGAGCCAAGCTAACCACCGAGAGCCTTGACCTCAGCGCTGATACCGTAGCCGTAAGGCAGGAACTGGGTGAGACTTCAGGCAAGCTGACCATAGAATTGAGAAACGATGAAGGGCAGTACGCCACGCCGGGGCAGGGAGATTTGTCTGTTCTCGATATCGGCTGTCAGATAGATTTCAGCCCGGGCTACTGTACTGTTGCTGGTGACGAAGTGAGTTCTGGGCAGACCTTTAGCCTTGAGGCTTATGAGCATACCAGCTCGGGTGGCAAAGCCAGCCTCATTCTCTACACTCAGGATGGCTGGGGAGCCGTTGCCGCCTGGCGGGCCAGATACCAGTTCCGCTGGAATAAAGACTCTGACCAGATGAGCGTCAAGGACATCCTTGCCTTTGTGCTGGCCAGGGTGGGGTTAAAGCTGGAGGTTAAATCCCAGTCATCAGCCATCACCAGCTTTTATCCTGACTTTACTATCAGCTCTGGTGCCCAGGGGGAGTCGGTTATCCAGAAGTTGCTTTCCTTTGTTCCCGATGTTCTCTTTATCGAAGGTAGCCAAGCCTATCTGGTTAACCCTCTCTCTTCAGATAGCTCGGTTTACAGCTATGGGACGGAGCATCAAATTTTGGAGGGCAGATACAAGCAGGGAGCCTGGGAACTCAATCGGGTGCAGGTGGAGGGATACGATACCGGCAGTGGTGCGCTGATTGTGGTTGATAGCTTTGCCTGGGACGAAATCGACAGGCTCTATGACCGGCTGAGACAGCATGATGACAGGAACATTGACACCGTGGCTGAAGCGCAGCAAAGGGGAGAAGCCTATCTCAGGCAGGCTGAAATTGAATCAGACCTTGGCTCTATTCTGGTTCCGGTTAACTGCGGGCAGCAGCTATATGATGTCATCGATGTCACTGATAGCCGGGCAGGGCTTACTTCCGAGAAGAGGCGGGTGCTCGGTTTTATCCTGGTTTACAGCGCTCGTCGGGGTGAATACAGCCAGCGGCTATATTTAGGGGCAGTATAGGCACAGTTTTTGCGGGAGGTGATTAATGTGAGGCTACGAAAAGGGGTGCTAAAGAGTTTCAATTCCGGCAATTATACCGCTACTGTCCAGATTGCCGGCAGCTATAAGGTTTATCTCGAAGGTATCACCGTAGCCCGGAACCTGCCGGTGGCAGAGATGACTGTGGGCAGGAAGGTGGCGGTTATCTTCTTTGATGAGTATAATCCCAAAGAGGCGGTGGTGGTGGCGGTTTATACGTAGTTGAGGTGGTCTTTATCCTGCCCCGAAGATGTTGCGTCGGGCGAAGGGCTGCTGGTGGCTTCTGACACAGCCCGGCGGGAATTTAGCTTTTTCCGCCTTAGGTATCGCTGGTTTCACGGTTGGCGCTGGTGCTGCCTCTTCCCGTACCGTCATTCTCTCTTCCATAGCGGTCAAAAGGCGCTCGAGAACTTTATTCTGCTCGGTGGCACCTTTCTTCAGCTCTTGGGATGCCTCGCTGAGACCCTGGATAGCTCTGGTATGGCTTTTCAGATGTTCCGCATACTCCGCTATGGCGGCGGCAAAGCTGGTCAATGCTTGCTGGGTGGCGTCAATCCCCTTCTCTGTAGTCTCCATCCTCTGTGCCAGCACCCCACTGCTGCGCTGGCTTTCCTCAATGACCGGGGAGAATATCCCCCGGTGTACTTTCTGTCCGCCCCGGCTGAGGTCACTGGCATAGAGGTACAGGGCGAAAAGGGACAGGGCAATGATGACGAAGATTAACCCCTGCTGGCTCTGGAGAAAGAGGAAGGGGAAGCCAAGGAGGGGGAGCTGGTTGCTGACAGTGCCTCTCAGGTCATTGGCTCGCACGGTGAAGGGGTCTTCCCCGGCGTTGTCGCCCTTGGTGCGCCAGGCAATGCCAAACTCAGTGTCGCGCACCTCAGTTACCCGGTGGGCAACCACCGGCGGGTAGTTATAATAATCCTGAATTGCCTTTGGGACGTTGTAAACGATAATATCGTCCACCTGGACATCAGCCGGTGCTTTTTCTTGGATGATGATGAGATTTCCCGCATGCAGCACTGGCTCCATGCTGGTGCCGAAGACGGGCATAAACGGCATGGTGCCTCGTACCGCCATAAAGCCGGTAAGACATACGGCAACGATGAAGACGAGCGTTATTGCTCGTTTAAATCTGATTACTTTAGTTAGAATATACATCAATGTTTCTCTCATATCGCTGCCTTCAAAATATATTCTATCCTAAATCTAACATAGGAATATAAAGATTGGCGTAAAAAAAATAAAGATTTCGTAAAGGTTGTGTTAAGGTTTCGTAAATAAAAGACCTTTTAACGCTGGGTGGCTTCGCAGTATAGCTCCGGGGTGACCGTATATCCCGCTTCCCACTCCATCGGCTCACGGGAAACAAGCTCGTAGGTGCCGCCGGTAACGAAAAGGGTATAGCTGCCACCGCTGATGCCCACCAGGTTAAAGGTTGCCAAGCCGTTCTCCAGAGTCAACAGACGGTAGTTGGGCGTTTTGCCGGCTTCCACCGAGCCTTCCAGGTAAAGTTCCATATTGAGAGATTTGTAAGCTTTCAGCAGTGCATCAGTATTGGTCAGGTAAACCCTTACCTGGAGGTTGCCGCTATAGCTGCTGTCAGGGGTAATTTCGAACAGCTCGCCGTTTGGCGTGCTGCCAGTTAGCGGTGGTGCATCAAAGCTGACCTCGGTATAGACCTGGGTGCATCGTGTATATTGGCCGATTGTTGGCCGTCTGAGCCCAACGCCTATTTGCAGATTATCGATTTCATTCCAAGTCCAGCGGTTACTGGTCTGGGGATTAATATTCCAGGCATACGAGTAGGTATCATAGCTGGTGGACAGGTTTTCTGAAAACCCGCTGTATTCGACGCCATTGGTCTTCATGTGAACGTAAGCACTGAGTTGTGTGGCGTTGCTGGTGGCCCGGGAGACCATGAAAACCTCAACATAGTTTATGTCACCGCCAGCCGTCTGTGTGGAGTGGTTGGGGATATGGTATAAATCCTCTTCCCATGGGTCCAAATCGGTGTAAACGTAGGTGCTATCTCCATCAGAACTGGCTTCGTCCACTTTGTCCCAGTGGTCTCCAGAGGCGGGAAACTGGCTCACGATATTGGTCTCATCGCCAGCGGCGTTTGGTCGGTAGATGATATCATCCGTTGCCGGCGTCAGCACCGTATCCCAGTCAGGCTGAGTGGCGGTAGCATCGACGATGGCGATGTCGCCTGTTGGCGACGTGATGCCAATTGTCCCGATGGCTGTGGTGTAGGTATAGGCATATATGCCACCGCTAACTATCAGGATGAGCCCTAAAGCAGCCAGCAGATAGAATTTCTTTGTCACGCTTCTTTACCACCGTGATGTCTTTCTTATCTGGCTAGTTATCCCGTTACCTTTGGGTAGCCTCGCAGAAGAACTCCGGAGTGGTTGTCCAGCCTGGTGCCCACTCCGAGGTGTTATCGGAAATCAAACAGTAGCCGCCGCCGATAACCTGTATGGTGAAAGTCTGGATGGCGACGGTGTAGGTGATGGTTATATCGCTCAATTTTGGCGTGCTGGCGCCGGGGCCGGAAAAATATGCCTTGTACTGAATCCAGCGGTCACCATCATGGACGGAGTTAATTGCCGTGCCGCTGGTGGTGTAGTAGTCGCCTGTCCCGGTAGGTCCATACCAGGTTGCTGAGCTGAGCCCTCCTTGCGTGGGCGCTGACCTCAACTGAAACTGGACGTTCGTCCCCGAAGGCTCATTTATGGTAAAAGAGATAGTTTGCCAGTCCCAGTTGCCGTAATCTTCACCATCATGGGCGGAGGAAGTCAGGGTGCCTGATGAATAGTATGTCGAAAAGTAAACCCTTATCTCGTCAAGCACCGGGGTATTAGCGCCATTGGAGGTAAACTCCATGCGGTAGTAAAAGTTGGAACCAGACCAGCCCAAGGTGGACAGGCTGATGTTATCTGTCCCCTGGGCAAGTGTATCCCAGCCATTGGGGGTGCCTGCCGAGTTGTACCAGTTGGTATTGTCCTGAGAAAATTGCACTCTCAGTCCAGTTCCGGAGGGAATCGCCGAGGCATCGTAGTAAAAGTCGTCAATGCTGACCACTGCCTCGCTGGATAAAAGGTTAACCGAGGTGATGGTACCCAGTGAGTAGTAGGGGGTATAGTTGACCTCAACGTAAACCTGGGTACACAGCGTATATCTGGTGCCTGAACCGCCGCCGGTGGTTGCCCTTCTCAGACCAACACCGGCTTGCAGGTTATCTATTTGCGTCCAGGTCCAGGGGCTGCCCGTCTGGGGATTGTTATTCCACTGGTAGGAATAGTCGGCGTAGCTGGTGGTTACCAACACCGGACCGCCATTATATTCAACGCCATTGGTCTTGATGTGGACGTAGGCGGAAGCTTGACTTCGGAAGACCAGAGACCTGACCCTCATGTAAACCCTGACGTAATTGATGCGGCCCATACCAGCGACGTGGTTGGTGATATTATACAAATCTTCCTGCCAGACATCAGTATTGGTCTGAACGTAGGTGCTGTCCTCGTCAGGAGGAACACCATCATCCACCTTGTCCCAGTGTGCCCCGGTACCTGGAACCTGTTCTGCGATAAGGGTTTCATCGCCGGCGGCGTTTGGTCTCAGGGTTTCGGTGCTGGTGGCACCCGTGTTGTAGTCCAGTTTTACCTGACCGCCGCTGACGATAACGTTGGAGGAAGAGGCAATTTTACTCTGGTCGTTAAAGCTGTCAGTGACATCATCGGTAAACTTGTCCAGGATGACGTCGCCGGGGCTGGTGTTGACATCAACCTGGTACAGGGTGCCGCCTTGAAAGTCAGCCTGGCTGGTCTGCGTCCAGCTTTTTGAGGTGGAAGTGAGACCTGACAGCGTAAAGCTAGCCTGTCCATTTGGCAGTGAGAGAACCTGATAATCGGGCGTTTCACCAGCTTCCGCAGAACCCTCCATGTACAGCTTCATGTTGAGGTACTTGTAGGCTTTAATTAAATTGCTAGCATTGGTCAAATAGACGGCGACCTGCATATCACCGGTATAGGCGGCATTCGGAGTGATATCAAAGAGGTCACCGATGGGCACTTCGCCACAGACGGTGTTTGCGGAAAGGTTAGCCGTGACTGAATCCCAGTCAGGTTGACCTGCTGAGGCGTCACAGGTGGCGACATTTGCGGCAGGTGGGGTAACGCCGATTGTGGCTATAGTGGTGGTGTAGGTATAGGCAAACGCCCCGCCACTGATTGCTAGGACGAGCACTACCGCCACAATTAGAGATAGATTCTTCTTTGCTTTTATTCCCCACTGCTCTAACATTCATTCCTTTTCAGGTTGATGCCGGATTATCGCTGGGTAACCTCGCACCATACCTGCGGCTGGTAACTGCCACCAGTCAATGTTTTAAACGGGTGCAGGCGGTAGCCACCACCAACAAGTTTTACCGCGAAAGGACTGGTGCCGTTGCCACTGGTCCAGGTAAAGAGGACCTGGGCATTTTGCAGGCTGAGGACCTGAGTTATACACTGTTCATCAGCCATGGCGCCGGTATTGTCGGTATACTGAAGCGACATATTGAGGTGCTGGTACTGCCTGATGAGTTCCCCGGTGTTGACCAGATAGACACTTATCACCAGGTCACCGGTGTAGCTCGCATTCGGGGTTATGGTGAATAGTTTGCCCGTTGGCCAGGTGCCGGTGAATTTGCCGAAGACGGTAGGCGCCGTAAAACTGGTGTTTCCCGTTATACTGGCGAAGTCTGACGTTGGTGCCACCACGCCAATGGTGGCGGTCGCTGTGGTGAAGGTATAGGCAAACATGCCACCGGTGACGGCAAGTAGTGCCACTAAAGCAATAATTAAAAACCTTTTCACTTTTCACCCTCCATTTTTAGACAACTGGTTTTTATTTTGCTAAAATTTTACCTTTTGTCATATTTTTTGTCAACCCTAGTTTTATTCAATTATACCTCTAATCTTGGTTGAAGGGTAGTACCTTTCTTAATTTCCCTCTTATTTAGGCTACTGCTTCCGGAGCT
>CAZUSN010000029.1:11259-13033 GCA_964623035.1 uncultured Dehalococcoidaceae bacterium
TGGACTACTTCACAGGTGATTGACGGGTCATATGAGCCGCCACTGCCGGTTAGATATGCCCAGGAGAATGCCCGGTAAACCCCGCCCGTGGTCTGAATATAGTAGGTAGTGCCAGGGGTCAGACCGGTAGCGGCAAAGTTGACCACCCCGTTTTGTAGTGAGAGCGGCTTGGTCAAGTCCTCCACGTCCACCGTGTTGTTGCCACTGTCCACAAAGCGTATCCTCATCAGTAGCATTCCATATTTGTAGCTGAGCTGGTCAACGTTATCAAGATAGACATTTACCTCAAGGTCTCCGGGATAGCCGGTGGCTGGAGTTACGTTGAACAGATTGCCTTGGGGTATTTTGCCCCGGTAGCTTCCGAATATGTTGTAGCCGGGAACAGTATTGTTGACCGTAACTGAGGCGAAATCAGCGGTCGCAGCGGTGGCGTTGAGGCTGGTCGTCTGGGAAGTATAGGCATAGGCAAACAAGCCAGCGGTAATTGCCAGCGCCACCAGCAAGGCGGTGATAAAATAACGCCTCAGCGTGGTTCCGCCGGTTTCTTTAATTACTGCACTCATTTTTATTTCCTCCTCCTCTTTTAATTTTATTGACATCGCTCGAAAATGGTGAGAAAATTTAATAAAACCCCTGAGAGGGTGGTAGGTTTTCCTTGGAGCCTCTGATTTCAGGAATGCCTACCACCTTCTTTGTTGTCTCTTTCACATCTGGCTCACCTCCTTCGGTCTGCGCTGATTAACTTATCTCTCCAATAAGAGACCTGAAACGTTCCCTCAAGCTTTCCTTGAAAGCGTCAAATTCTTCCTTGGTGATATATTCGGCGGCTGGCTTACCAGTAACGCTAATTCTGGGGAGGGGAGCCAAACCGCTCTGCATTGCTTCAATCAGCATCAGTTTCTGGTCATTAGCCACTATCTTGTGCCGTATAGCCCCGAGTTTATGGCTGATAACCGCTTCACTTATGCCCAGTATTCCCGCCACCTGCTCTTTTGATTTTCCCTCGGTGAGGTGGCGCAGCATCTCACTTTCCTGGTGAGTGAGACGGGCCAGCAGTTTACCCACCTGTTCTCCTACTGAGGAGAGAGCTTCAAATTCGCCGAGAACCCGTGAAGCGAGCTCTGGTCTCAAAAGAGCTTCACTTATTGGCTGGCTGCCTTTAGCCACTTGCCGGATAGTATCAATGACAATTTCGGGGTCAACATCCTTGGTCAGGCAGGCGCTGGCACCACATTTTAGGGCAGCGAAAAGTTGCTCTTCATTTTCGGTATCCATAATCAAAATCACGGAAACCTCAGGCAGGTTCTGCTTGATATGGCGAGCTACCTCAACACCGCTGAACTTATCACGGTTGACATTAAGGATAGCTACCGTTGGGGGATTTGCCTCGATATGGGCTAGTGCCTGTTCATTTTCCGTGTCTTCGCCAATAACTTCCATATCTTCCTCGCCGGATAAAGTAAAGTGAATACCTTCTCGGAAAAGTACTTGCCAGTCGGCTAAAAAGACACTAACCTTTTCCATATTTGGCTCCTTTGAAGACCCTGTCTTCTATCTAAATTTAGCACCTAATTATAAATATGAGCATAAAAAAGATAAAGATTTCGTAAAGGTTCTGTTAAAGTTTTGTAAAGAAGGCAATGATGAGGTCGTTTACCAGGCTAACACAGAGAAGATTATCAGTTTTTCTCTTTTTGCCAGCAGCTTTGCTCTCTCACCACTCTCTCATAATTTCAAGGCGAAAACATGGTAGGTCCAGCCTATACCGTCCTTT
>CAZUSN010000030.1:0-12957 GCA_964623035.1 uncultured Dehalococcoidaceae bacterium
ACCGTCATTATTCTTCCCTGAGAAAAGAGGTTTACAACCCGAAGGCCTTCTTCCCCCACGCGGCGTCGCTGTGTCAGGCTTTCGCCCATTGCACAATATTCCTTGCTGCTGCCTCCCGTAGGAGTCTGGGCCGTGTCTCAGTCCCAGTGTGGCTGATCATCCTCTCAGACCAGCTACCGATCACCGCCTTGGTGGGCCGTTACCTCACCAACTAGCTAATCGGACGCAAGCCCCTCTCTAAGCGCCCGAAGGCTTTAATGATAGAGCCTTACCTCTATCATCACATGCAGTATTAGCTCCAGTTTCCCGAAGTTATCCCACACTTAGAGGCAGGTTACTTACGCCTTATTCACCCGTTTGCCACTGCCCTTATCTTGCGAAAAGGACCGTTCGACTTGCATGCATAAGGCACGCCGCCAGCGTTAATCCTGAGCCGGGATCAAACTCTCCAACCAATTGTTTATTTTTGAGCTTCCTTCCGCTATCCAGTTGTTAAGGTGCTAAATGCTCCCTTTAGAGCATTTGTTATAATATCACAGTTATATCTGCTTGTCAATAGGGAGCTGAGATTGTTTTTCACCTTCTTCTAATATATTATCTAAATATTATAAGTTTATCAAGCCCGACTGGAAAATGGCGAAAAATAATTTGTTACCAGCTTCGATTACCGATAATTTAGAGACCCGCTTCATTGGGCGGAAAGTCATTTATTATCCCCGTTTGACTTCAACCATGGACATCGCCAGGAGAAAGGTCAGGCAGGGAGTTGCGGAAGGAACCGTAATCATGGCTGATGAGCAGACGGCGGGGAGGGGTCGGACCAAACGTCTCTGGTTATCACCTAGAGGCAGCATCGCTTTATCGATTATCTTCTATCCGACTATGGCTTCTCTGCCTTACCTCGTTATGCTCGCCTCTTTAGCGGCGGTTCGAAGTATTGCTTTGGTCACTGGCTTAGAAGCGCAGATTAAATGGCCTAATGATGTGCTAATCGATGGTAAGAAGGTATGCGGGATTCTAATTGAGAGCAGTGTCCAAGGGAATAGGGTGGCTTACGCCATTATCGGCATTGGCATCAATGTTAATTTCAGGCTGGCTGATTTTCCCGAAATCCTCCCCATGGCTACCAGTCTCTCCGATGAATTGGGCAAAGAAGTATCACGTGCCGATATTATACGCTGCTTGCTAGTAGAGATAGAGAGACTATACTTGACTTTACCTGACGGGAAGGCTATTTACCAGGCATGGCGGGATAAGTTGGTGACGCTGGGCAAAAAGGTCCGGGTAACTTCAGGCGAAACTATACTTGAAGGTATCGCTGAATCAGTTGACAAGAATGGCAACCTGCTTCTCCGCCAGGCAGACGGAAGCATAACTGAAATCATCGCGGGAGATGTTACCCTGCCTAACGGCAAATAACCCCAGTATGGAAAGGCAAAACCCGGAAACCTTCTGGCGCCTTCCTTAAATATCAATCGAGACTTCTATTTTACCGCTGACTATTTTTTGGTAGCCTTTTCGGTAATAGCCTTACCGAATCCTTTGAGAAATTCAATGGGTATCGGGAAAAGTATGGTGTTACTTTTCTCGCTGGCGACCTCAGTCAGTGTGGAGAGAAAGCGGAGCTGTATTGCCGCCGGCTCTCTGCTGATAATGTGTGCCGCCTGAGCCAGCTTTTCTGAGGCTTGCAGCTCACCTTCGGCATGAATGATTTTAGCCCGTCTCTCTCTTTCTGCCTCAGCCTGAGCTGCCATGGAGCGTCTCATCGTCTCGGGAAGCTCCACGCTCTTAATTTCAACAACGCTGACCTTTACTCCCCAAGGGTCAGTTTGCTCATCAATGATTTTTTGTAATGCCTGATTCAGTTTATCTCTCTGCGCAAGTAGTTCGTCAAGCTCGGACTGACCCAGGACATTTCTTAGTGTTGTCTGTGAGATGAGTGAGGTAGCTCTGATATGGTCCAGAACCTTAACTACCGAAGCCTCAGGGTCAACTACCCTGAAGTAAACCACAGCGTCAACCTCAACGGTAACATTGTCCCGAGTAATGACCTCTTGCCGTGGGACATCCATGGTGACGACTCGCAGGTCAACTTTCACAAAGCGGTCAACGAAGGGGATAATGAGAAATAAGCCGGGTCCCTTGGCGCCAATGAGCCGCCCGAGACGGAAAATGACTCCTCGCTCATATTCGGTAACAATTTTGATAGCCATGGGGAAAATCAGAAGTATAAGTAAAACAATAACGCCGATTATAATTGGATTCATCTGGTACCTCCTTTATTCTTTCTTGGTCACTCGCAGCTTTAAACCTTCAACCTTGGTTATGGTCACCTCCTCCCCGGGCTCCACCCGTCCCTTATCTAATATGGCTGACCAGCGTTCACCCAGGACCAAAACTGTACCTTTGGGTTCCATAACGGTGGTGGCTTCAGCCGTCATTCCGATTAGCTCTTCCTTGCCGGCGGATATTTTCAGCCGATGGGCGCGGGTTCCCAAAATAATGACGAAGATAAGAAAGCCTATAAAGACAATGACAAGTGTCACAATCAGCCACGGCTCCACTGGAAACAAAAGATACCTCCTTATTGTTTCTTGGTTACGTGAAGTATTAAACCGTCAACGCTGGTGATAATCACCTCCTGCCCCGGTTCTATCCGACCCTGGTTTGATATGGCTGTCCAGCGCTCGCCCTTGAAAAAGACAGTTCCCTCAGGGTTCAGGGCTACCTTCACCACTGCTTTTTTGCCAATAAGTTCCTCTCGACCGGTGGCAGCTTGCCTGCGGTGAGCGCGTATCACTCGATTGATTACGAAGGCAAACACGCTGGCAAAAAGGATAGTTACAATGGCAATAAGCCAAGGGTCTACTCTAAACACTGGAGAGGCTCCTTGAAATAGAATTAGGGAACCCATGACTAAAGCAGTTACACCTCCGGCAGTAAAGATACCAAAGGTGGCGGTAAGTGCTTCACCGATGAAGAAACCAATAGCCAAAACGATAAGCAGGATTCCAGCGATATTCACCGGTAGCTGGCCCAGCGCATAGAACGCCAGTACGCCACAGATGGCACCAAGGACACCGGGGAAAATAAGCCCGGGGTTGAAGATTTCAATCATGATGCCGAGCGAAGCGAGGCTCAAGAGCAGAAAGGCAATATTGGGGTCAGCAATAGCGTAAAGGAATGTCTCAATTGGCCTCATTTTGATGTAGTTAACGACGGCATTTCCGGTGTTCAGAGTAACCACCCTGCCATCAAGCATGGTTACCTGTCTGCCATTGAGTTGGGCAATGAGGGTATTAAGGTCAGGCGCAATCATATCAATAACCTTAAGGTTCAGTGCTTCCTGTGATGTGGCTGAGACACCTTCCCTGACCGCTTTTTCCGCCCAGTCAGCGTTACGCCCGTGAGACTTGGCAATATCCCTGATGTAGGCAACGGCATCATTGAGAATCTTTTGCTTCAATTCATCGGATACCTTGACTTCACCCTCACCGCCTAACTGAATTGGGGTGGCAGCACCAATGGCGGTATTTGGCGCCATAACGGCGATGTGAGCAGCCAGTGTAATATAGGCTCCTGCCGAAGCTGCCCGGGCTCCCGCGGGAGCAACAAAAACCACCACTGGTATTCTGGCATTAACAATGTCCTGGATAATGTCACGCATGGCTGTGTCCAGACCGCCGGGGGTATCCATCTGGATGATGACGGCTTGAGCCCCGGTTCCTTGTGCCCGGTCAATGCCGCGGCTGATATAATCGGTCAGCACCGGGTTGATGGTGCCTTTGACGGTAAGCACCTCAATACTGGGGCTTGTCATCTGAGCGCTAGCGACGATGGTGGTAGCTAGCAGTAAGCCAACTAGTATTAACAATATGCGTATAATTCGGGACATAAGCAAACTCGTAAAATAATGGTAAAATTCTATATATACTATACTATAGTTTTGGTTTAAAGAAAAATGCGGAGACTAATCTACTGAGTTTGTTTAACAACCTATCCCCCCTGACCCCCCTTCCCTTGATAAGGGAAGGGGGGAGTGGAAGTAAGAGAGGGGCTTCGCCCCTCTCCAAAACCTCTTCCCTCTCCCCTTCAGAAGGGGAGAGGGATACAGGGTGAGGGGTTAGTAAACAACCTCAAGACTCCCCGCTGACCTCGATTTGAACAGCTAGGCAAATTGGTGTAGAATTTACGGACTGTTCACAAAAGGGTGAAAGATGAAAATTCAAAGGTGCAAGGGGACTCGAGATTTATCTCCGGAAGAGATGGTCAGTTTTCGCCTGATTGAGGGTGTTTTTCGGGACCGCTGTCTCAAATGGGGGTATCAGGAGGTCAAGACGCCGACCATCGAGTATCTCCATCTGTTTACCTCAGCGGGAACGCTTACCCCCAGCATGTTAGGCAGAGTCTATTCCTTTCTTGATTGGGACGGTTGGAGCGGGGAGAGGGTGGTCTTGCGACCTGATGGCACTATCCCCATTGCTCGACTTTACATTGATACCATGAAAGGTAAGGGGCTGGCAAAGTTATTTTATGTGACCAATACCTTTATCTTTGAAGAGACGGGAAAAAAGACCAGGGAAAGATGGCAGTGTGGCACCGAGCTCATTGGAGTAAGTTCCCCCTCAAGCGATGCTGAATTAGTCTTGCTGGCTCTGGAGATTCTGAAGGAGCTGAGGCTTAAAGGTGTGCAATTGAGACTATCGCATGCTGGCTTGATTAAGGCGCTTCTGTTGAAACTTGGGTTAAGCCCGGAGGAGCAGGTCAAAATATTTGACCGGATTCTCGATGGAGATGAAAAAGCGCTAGCAAGGATAAAATCAGGCAAAAGTGAGCTGGATAGCATCCTGCTTCCGCTGCTAAACCTGAAGGGGCAATCATCTGGCTTTCTCAAAAACCTGAAGGCGCTATCGGCGCGGAGTTTGCCTGACTTTAAGCCTTACCTTGACAATTTCATTGCCATTGTTGATATCCTTGAAGCCCTGGGCTGTCGCTATCAGATTGATATCGCCTCCGGCGCCGGCTTTGAGTACTATACCGGAGTCATTTTTCAGCTCTTTATGGGTGGGGAGAAAATAGGTGGTGGAGGCAGATATGATGACCTTATTCCAGCCATGGGCGGTGGGGATATTCCGGCATCAGGTTTTGCTCTTTATCTTGACCGCTTGATGAACCTGGTTGAACCGGAGATATTAACTAAACCTCAGCCTCAGGCAATTCGGGTGCGAGCGGAAAGGGCAGAGGTATTGAAGGAAGCTTTCCATATTGCCAGTCGGCTTCGGGAAGCTGGTTATCTGGCTGCGCTTGACCTGGGCGGTAAGAAACCAGCCGGCTTAAGATGGGTTCTTGATGTGCGGAGCAAAAAGCCTTTCTTTGTTCTGCGGGATGAAGTCAAAGCAAGCAAAGCTGAGGTGCTGACAATTGATGAGGTTATCGCCTTATTGGAGGAGGAAAGTGCCAATCAAGATAGCCTTACCTAAAGGGCATCTTTTAAAGAGGACAGCCGCCTTGCTTCAGATGGCGGGCTGGGGGCTGGAGGGGTACCACGAGAAAGCGCGCTTTTATCGCCTCAAAGTGGGCAAATTCCCCGATGTCTCCGCCAAAATCTTCCACGAACGGGATATCCCGATTCAGGTAGCCATCGGCAACTATGATTTGGGGATTTGTGGACTGGACTGGATTGAGGAGCTTCTGGTCAAATACCCCAGCAGTGCTCTGGTCAAAGTACAAAATCTGGGATATGGGCAGGGCTTCCTCTATATGGGGGCAAGCCAAACGGAAGGATTATCAACGGTAACGCACCTAAAAGCCAAGCCAGGCATTATCCGTATTGCCAGCGAATATCCCAACTTGGCGGAGTCTTTTGCCCTGACGAACCGGCTGAGCCGATTCAGCATCTTTCCGGTGTGGGGAGGGGCTGAGGTTTATCCGCCGGAGAATGCTGATTTAGCCTTAATCCGTGGCAAAGGAGAGGAGGAGCTTGCTAATTATGGCATGGTAGCGGTGAGCAGAGTCCTTAAATTCGGCGCTTTTCTCATCGCTAATCAAAATAGCTGGGAGTCAAAGCATCTGGGTCAGGTGGTGGCTTCGATTTGTGACCATTGTGATAAATTGCCTCCTGGCGAAATTTCCTCCACCGAGATGGTGATAACAAAGAAGATTCCCTGGCAATATCCGCAGGCGACTGATGATGTAGTTCGCCTGGCTTTACCGGATGGGCATCAGCAGACACCAATGGTTAATCTCTTGAAAAAAGCTGGCATCAAGGTCAATGATTATCCTTCAGCGGCGGGGAATCGGCGACCAACCATAAGTTTAGAAGGAGTTGCCGTCAAGGTAATTCGACCGCAGGATATGCCGCTACAGGTAGCCAACGGAAATTTCGACTTAGCCATTACCGGCAGGGATTGGCTCATGGAACATCTTTACCAGTTTCCCTCCAGCCCAGCGAAGGAGCTTCTTGACCTGAAATTCGGGAAAGTTAAGATAGTGTCGGTAATCAGCCAGACGCTGCCGGCGACCGATGTCTATGGCTTGAGACAACTTATTGCCCAGCAGACAGAGCCATTCCGGGTAGCCTCCGAGTATGTCAATATTGCCGATAAGTATGCCCGGGAAAATCATCTCGGGCACTACCGGGTGATTCCCACCTGGGGCGCCACGGAAGCCTTTTTGCCTGAGGATGCAGACTTGCTGATTGAGAATACCCAGACCGGCCAAACCATTGCCCGGCATAACCTCAAGATTATTGATACCCTCTTTGAATCGACAGCTTGCCTCATCGGTAATGCAAAAATCAAGTATAGTTCGACCAAAGAGAAAAGGGTAAAATCTATAATAGAAATGCTGCACGCTGCGGTGGAGGATATCTAAGTTGAGAGTAATCGAAGGCTTTGTCTCAGCAAAGCAAGCATTAGTGCGGCTGCGCCCGATAGAGTCTTATCCTGTTTCACCAGCAACGAAGCGGGGGTTGAAGGAGAAGTTTGGCACTGATGACCCCGGGCAAGCAGTCAGGAAGATTGTGGACCAGGTGCGGGAAAGGGGGGATAGGGCACTTTTTGAACTGACTCTGAAGATTGACGGGATAAAGCTCGCCTCACTGGAGGTGAGCAAGGAGCAAATAGCCAGCGCTTACCAGAAGGTGGATGAATCTCTTGTCTCTGCCCTCAAGCTGGCGGCAGAACGAATAAGCGCCTTTTACCATGCCCAGAAAGAAAATATCTGGCATGAGATAACCGGTGCCAGTTCGGGCCAGTTGATACGTCCGCTGGAACGTGTTGGCATCTATGTTCCCGGTGGCACCGCCTCATACCCGTCAACTGTACTGATGACCGTGATACCAGCTAGGGTTGCCGGCGTCAAGGAGATTATCCTGACGACACCGCCAAAATCAGATGGAGCTGTGCCGCCAGCGACATTGGTGGCAGCCGATATCGCTGCTGTTGACCGCATTTTCAGCATCGGTGGTGCGCAGGCAATTGCCGCCTTAGCCTATGGCACCGAATCTATTCCTAAAGTGGATAAAATCTGTGGTCCAGGGAACATATTTGTTGTTCTAGCGAAGAAACTGGTCTATGGCGTCGTTGACATCGATGGTCTGCCGGGACCAAGTGAAATCCTGATTATCGCTGATGGAAAGGCTGACCCCGAGCACTGTGCCGCTGACCTTCTGGCTCAGGCAGAGCATGACCCTTTGGCGCAGGCGGTTTTAATCACCACCTCGTCAAAGCTTGCTGGGGAGGTCGAAAGCCAGGTGGCGCAGCAACTAAAGAGTTTGCCACGTCGAGAGATTGCAGCTGAGTCTTTAGCTAGAGGCATAATCGCCATAGTTGATAGCCTTGATGAGGCAATTGAGCTGGCTAATCTTTATGCTCCAGAACATCTCTGGCTGATGGTGGAAAATGCTGCTGCTTACCTCGACAAAATTTTCAATGCCGGCTGTATTCTTATTGGCAGCGAGGCAACGGTAGTTTTAAGCGACTATATAGCAGGACCAAGCCATGTTTTGCCCACCGGGGGAACGGCACGGTTCAGTTCAGCACTTAACATAACTGATTTCATTAAATTTATCAACACGATTAAGGTGGATAAGGCTGGTTTGAAGGAACTGGGGAAAGCAGCGTCAGTTATGGCGAGGGCAGAGGGGCTTGATGGTCACGCCCGAGCGATAGAAAAAAGGCTGTCAGCTGATAAGTAAGCCAAATTCTTTTCCTTTTCTAGAAGGACTGAGGTCGTTTAGCAACCTATCTCCCTACAACCTTTCCCTTATCAAGGGAAGGGGGAGTAAAAGTAGGAGAGGGGCGAAGCCCCTCTCCAAAACCTCTTCCCTCTCCCCTTCTGAAGGGGAGAGGGATAAAGGGTGAGAGGTTGTTAGACAATCTCAAGGACTTCACCGTTTGCTCTTTGACATAAATTCGTGTTAAAATGCGCCAATGTTTGAGCTTTTATAACTCAAGGAGATAATCAGTGACTTCGGAAGGAATCGAAAAATCCATACGACCTGAGCTGGTGGCGCTTGGTGGCTACTCCCCGCACAAGTCCCCAGAGACCTTAGCGGGCAAGGTTGAGGTTCCGGTGGAAAGCATTATCAAGCTTGACGCCAATGAAAACCCTTACGGATGTTCGCCGAGGGTGCGCCAGGCTCTGTCGAAATATAAGAACTGGAACATCTATCCCGATGCCGGCCAAACCAGGCTTCGCCGTCAGCTGCAGGACTATACTGGAGTTGATGCCAGCCGAATTGTGGCAGCCTGTGGCAGTGGTGAGCTTCTGGACGATATCCTGTGCCTCTTCATTCAGCCGGGGGATGAGGTGATTAACTGCGTTCCCACTTTTGACATGTACCGCATTCGGACGCTGGTCAATCGGGCTAAGCTGGTCAATGTACCCAGGGATGAGGATTACGCCGTTGATGTCAGTGCGGTGAAGGCAGCCATAACCTCAAGAACCAAGCTCATTATTCTGGCTAATCCCAATAGCCCCACCGGAACGGTTACCCTACAGCAGGATATTCTAAAGTTACTGGCTACCGGGACGCCGTTATTGGTTGACGAAGCCTACTATGAATTCTATGGGGAAACCGTGGTGCCGCTGGTGAAGCGATACCAGAACTTAATGGTGCTCCGTACCTTCAGCAAATGGGGTGGACTGGCTGGCTTGAGAGTGGGCTATGGCATCTTCCCGCCGGAAATTGCCAGCTACTTAATAAAAATTAAGCTGCCCTATAATGTAAATGTAGCGGCACTGGTGGCGGTACAGGAAACGCTGAATGACGTTGATTACCTGATGGACAGGGTAAAGGCGATAATTGCGGAAAGAGAGAGGCTGTTCACCGAGTTGAAGAATTTTGCATGGTTACAACCATACCCATCGCAGGCTAATTTCATTTTCTGTTTGGTGCTGAAGGGTAAGGCGAGCGAATTGCAGCAGAGATTACAGCAAAAGGGGATATTGGTGCGATATTTTGACCAGCCCCGTTTACAGAATAGCATCCGCATCAGCGTGGGTAAACCTGAGCATACTGATGCCTTAATTCGAGTACTCCGAGAACTGGAGGAAGAAATAAATGGCTAGCCGGACATCCGTGATTAAGCGGAAGACCAAAGAAACCAGCATAAATCTGGAGCTTAACCTCGATGGCAGTGGTAAATGGGAGATAACGACCGGGATTAAAATGTTTGACCACCTGCTGTCACAACTGGCGCGACACGGGGTATTTGACATAAAATTATCAGCCAGCGGCAATGACCAGCACCATTTAGCTGAGGATGTTGCCATTTGTTTGGGCAAAGCTTTTAGCGAAGCTCTGGGGGAGAAGCGGGGCATTGTCCGCATGGCAGATGCCTCGGTACCTATGGATGATGCTTTAGCCACAGTGGCTTTGGATATTGGTGGTCGAGGATATACCGTATTAGATTTGCCATTCAGTGGCAACGATATGTTTGGCTTTCCCACCGACCTTATCCGTCACTTTCTGGAGTCTTTTGCCATTGAAGCCAGGCTCAACTTACATGTTAAGATAGCCTACGGCACCAATGACCATCACAAGGCTGAGGCCCTGTTCAAGGCTCTGGGCAGAGCCCTTGATGCCGCTACCAGAGTTGACCCGCGGATTATTGGTGAGCTGCCGAGCACCAAGGATTTCCTGGAACGGTAGAGATAAAACTCGTAGCGTCGGTATAAGGGATTAGCTTATCTTCCTGCCGGTTATCCTTTGGTAAGCCTGCTCATACCTTCTGGCGGTAGCGTTAATGACATCCGGGGGTAATGCAGGGGCAGGTGGCTCTTTATTCCATCCAGAGGCAACCAGCCAGTCGCGCAGTGGCTGCTTATCATAGCTGGGCTGTGGCTGCCCAACTTTATAGTGCTTTACATCCCAGATGCGAGATGAGTCTGGGGTGAGGAGTTCATCGATGAGGATGAGCTTACCGTCATCCAGACCGAATTCCATTTTGGTGTCAGCAATAATGATGCCCTTCTTTAGGGCGTATTTTCGACCATAATTATATATTGCCAGGCTCTTCTCCTTTATCTCTTCGGCTACTTTTTTGCCAGCTAGCCTTGTTATCTCATCCATGGTGATGGGCAGGTCATGCCCGACTTCAGCTTTAGTTGTTGGGGTGAACAGTGGCTCAGGCAGTTCCTCGCTTTCCTGCAAGCCTTTGGGCAAACGGATTCCACAAATGGTGCCAGACTGCTGATATTCCGCCCAGCCCGACCCGGCAAGGTAGCCACGCACCACGCACTCAACTGGAATACGCTTAACTTTCTTGACCACCATGGACCGTCCAGCGAGGTAGGAAGGGTAGGAGAAGCGTTTTTCTTTGGGAACATAGGCATCAAGATAGCGAACATCATCGACGGCTTCTACCAGGTGATTGGGCACCAGTTCTGCCGTCTGCCTGAACCAGAAAACGGATAGCTGATTCAGGACAAAACCTTTGTTCGGAATACCACTGGGCAGCACCACGTCAAAGGCTGAGATTCGGTCAGTAGCGATGATGAGCAGGTAATTGCCCAAGTCATAAGTATCACGGACTTTGCCCCGGATAAATAGTGGCAGTGGCAACTCCGTCTTTAATAGGACGGATTGGTTATGGCTCATATTCAAACTTCTGAATATCCTGTGTTTAGTCAGTTAATCCTTCTAAAGATTTCTTCATGATTCGACTGACGACTGTTTTGCTGATGGGGTCCCTGGCTACTGATTCGGCAAAGTCAAGCCGGTCAAAGTATAGTCGTAGGCTTTTTATCTTATAGCCCCGGTAGACTACCACCTCCGTTTGTTTAGATTTTATTTCAATGCCATTATGCAACCTTGCCCTGACGATAAATTCCTCAAATAAGGTATTGCCCTCGACCACAGTAACTATCGGCTGAAACTTAATTTGTCTGAAGTGCTTATACAGCCAGTCAAACCACTTCTTCACGCCTTCTTTACCGATTAATAGTTGGCGGAGAATTTCAATTTCGCAGTCCTCGGCAAAACAGGCTAATATCCCTTCAATGTCTTTGCTTTCAACCGCGTTATCAAGAGCCAGAGCTGCCTGACGCATTTTGTCCGGTGACCGTTTTGTTTTCATAGCTTTATAAACTCAACTGCTCTTAAATAATTACATTGCTCGTGGTGCTGGACCGGTTGGCTCGGTGATGCTGCCTTTCCACTGGGCTTTGGTTAAGCCCAATCGTTCAAAGATCTCGTCCACATACCGCAGATAGTACTGATAGTCAAAGAGTGGCTCAAGCTCTGGCTCGGGTAATACCGCAATAATTTCCGAGTCGGCTTTGAGCAGGCTGAGAAAGTCTTTGTTCTTCTGCCAAGCTTTCATGGCGTTACGCTGCACCAGTTCGTAGGCTTTTTGCCGGGAAAGCCCTTTATCGATGAGAGCCAGCATCACTCTCTGGGAGAAAATCAAGCCTTTGGTCATTTCCAGGTTCTTTTTCATCCGTTGCGGATAAACCTGCAACCCCTTGATTACAGAAGTGAAGAGGGCAAGGGAATAATCCACCAGCAGGCAGGAATCGGGCAGGATAATGCGTTCCGTAGAGGAGTGGCTGATATCGCGCTCATGCCAGAGGGCGATATTCTCCATGGCGGTTAGCGCGTTTCCCCGCACCATTCTGGCTAGCCCACAGACTCGTTCACATAGTTCCGGGTTCCGTTTATGGGGCATGGCTGAGGAGCCGGTCTGACCAGCGCCAAATGGTTCGCCTACTTCTCCAACCTCAGTTCGCTGTAGCCCTCTAATCTCAGTGGCGAACTTCTCCAGGGAACTGGCGATTATAGCCAGTGTCGTCATAAATTGAGCATGGCGGTCACGTTGCAAAATCTGATTTGATATCGGGGAGGAGATTAATCCCAGTTTACGGCAGGCTATCCGTTCTACCTCTGGTGGCACCGTAGCGTAGGTGCCCACGGCGCCGGAAATCTTACCCACGGCGATGACTTTTTTGGCTTCACCGAGCCTCTGCAAATTCCGCCGCATCTCCTCAACCCATATCGCCAGCTTCAAACCAAAGGTAATGGGTTCGGCATGAATGCCATGAGTACGTCCAATCATCGGTGTGTATCTATGTTCCATGGCTTTTTGGGCAAGCACCAGGATAAGTTCTTTAATATCTTGAGTCAATATCTCGGCAGCCTCAATCATCTGCAAACTGAGCGCGGTATCCATAACGTCGGAGGAGGTAAGTCCAAGGTGAATGAAACGGGATTCTCCACCCAGGCTCTCTGACACCGCACCGAGAAAAGCAGTCATATCGTGGTGGGTTTCCTTGAGAATCTCTTCCATCCTTTTCAGGTTGCATTTAGCTAGTTTTATTTTGGGAATTGCTTCCCGAGGAATAGCGCCTATCTCCGCCCAGGCATCACAAACGGCAATCTCTACGTCAAGCCACTTGTTGAACTTGTTCTCATCTGACCATACCCTTTTCATCTGTGGCCTGGAATACCGCTCA